>JBCDIQ010000051.1:0-20681 GCA_039024295.1 Bacteroidota bacterium
CGCCCGTTAGAGAAAGTTGCCGTGTAGCCTTGGCTATCAACGTGTCGCAAATCGTAAACGTAGCGGAAGAAGCCGTTTTCTTGTCCATCGGCCGGTATCAGACACGGCCATTGCCTCAATCGAAATAGATCAATCGGCCCAGGCACAATTTTCCCTCAATCCTGAATCTGGCACTGTGCCCCTTTCTGTTAGTTTTGAAACACCCACCCAAGCAGTAGCTTATCAATGGGACTTCGGAGATGGGTCGTCTTCTATTGAGCAAAACCCTCAGCATGCCTACATCCAACCAGGAATTTATGATGTTGGGCTTGTCATCACCACCACTCGCGGCTGCAGAGATACTTTTTTACTTGAAGCGGCTGTTACAGTTGAGCCAGGGCAAGTCTTTTTCCCAAGTGCATTCTCTCCCAACGGAGATCCTAATAATGATACCTTTGGAGCTATTGGCGAAGGCTTTTATAACCCCCAATTGCAAGTCTTTAACCGCTGGGGCAAGATGGTTTATGCTGGTGCTGCGCCATGGAATGGAAGAACTGAATCAGGAACAGATGCGCCAGAAGGTGTATACATCTACGTGTGGCAGGCGAACGATTTAAGAGGAAGGCTCCTACAAAGAAATGGTACAGTAACTATAATTCGGTAGTAGAGAGGTAAAGGAAGTGTATCAGCTGAGATTTGATGAAACTGGGCCACAGATCAATCATCCAATCCTTGCGCCCACCATCAACTTCCAAAACCTGGCGGCCACAACGCGAGTAGGATGGTAAAGAAAACATAATAGCGCTTTTGCCTCCTTGCATTCCCCAGGCAGGTTCATTTTCCTGATGTAGAATAAAATACTGGCTGGAATTACGATTAGCAAAGAAATGAGAACCATGCTGGATTCCAGCTTGTAGGCCCAAACCTCCGCGTGCATATTACCAACACACAGGTTAATCACCAAAAAAGTAAGGATACCTACCAAACCAACATGTACAAGCCTATAAGCAGGTGCCTGACGAAAAAATCCCATTAAAAAGAGGCTGAGTCCCATGGCAATTAAGCCTTGATTTACGGGAGAAAGTAACTGGGGAAAATCCATCAGTAAATTCATAAATGCATTAAAACAAAAGCAATGGAGAGGGACAACCCTAAAAGGATATTAATCTAACACCTTCAAGCGTCTTATAATGAACGAATTAAGCATTGCTTTGTTCGTAACATTGTCATAATATTAAAGAAAAAAGGACGATTTCCCAATGACTGGGCGAACAAACGTTAGCCTGGTGGATAAGTCAGCAGACATTTCTCTCAATAAATAACATCCCTCAAAAAGAAATTCCCTTTTGACTTGATCTCTCGCACGGATACTGCGTCAGAAAAAGCCTCATTTGGCCCGCCAAACTCGGTTTTTCTTCCTTGCCTCCACACGAGATCTCTGCGCAAAATCGGCAAGTTATTATTTTCGAGTTACTTAATCTGAATCTCTTTTCTGAACAATGGAATTGTGTTGCAGGTACTTCCCCACAATCACAGCAGTAATGATGGTCAGGTAAAATTGGCCGGTGAGTCCAGTCAGTACAGCAATTTTTTGGGCTATGGGGGTTATCGGTGATATGTCCCCATAGCCTATGGAAAGCAGGGTGATAAAGGCAAAATACATCACCTTGTCGATGTGAATGTCGGTGCCTTGATTCTCCGGAGCAATTCCGCCCAGCGAGTGTGGTTGGAACATTTCAAGCCCCAGAAATAAAATAAAGGACAGAAAGCCCAGGGAAACATAGCCACTCATCAACCCAATGATGACGGTTTTGTTGACTTCGGTGGCATTCCAAATTTGGCTGATAATCTGCCGGGTGACGAACACGAAAAAGACGAAATATACGACCAGCTGAGTGGGAGCAGACGTTACGAACTCTCTGTTGGAGATTCTTACCAGAAAAATGCCCATGGAAATAACAAACAAGCCAATGGAAAAGTACCGCCATTTGCTCTCCTTGCGAATAAACAATGCTCCGAGAATGATATTCGTACCGAATAAAACGGGCAATACATATTCCCTGAAGACTGCTAGCGGAAATAGGATGGACCCGAATAGCACTGCCAGTTGAGTGGAAAAGAACAACTCAAAGCGAATCAGCGTTAGTTTTTCCCGTAATCCCCTAATCATCTAACAGAGATTCGTCAAATTTATAGTCTTTGTAACTCACCCGGTAAACCGCACTGTAGAAGGATGGAATAAATACCAGGGTAATGATGGTGCCGAACAACAAGCCAATCATGATACTCACTGACATGCCTTCCCACATTTCACCGCCGCTCAAATACAGCGGAATCATTCCTAGCACTGTAGTAAATGTTGCCAATAAAATAGGTCGGAATCGTTGAAGGCAGGCAGTGATAACCGCATCCTTTTCGGACCTTTTCAATTCATTTATCTCGATCTCAATCCTGTCAATCAGCACAATCGCATTATTGATAACAATTCCCGCAAGAGAAATAACTCCCAAAAAAGGCATGAAGCCAAAAGGCTCGCCAAAGATAAGCAAGCCAATGACCACCCCGATGATGGAAAGGGGAATGGTAAGCACAACCATGGTCATTTTTCGGACCGAGTTGAACTGAATGATCAACAGGATCAGGATAATAAACCCTGATAGGGGCAGGTACTTGATCACTGCGCCCATGTTATCGGCAGTATTTTCGGCATCTCCCCCAAATTCAAGGGTGTAGCCTGTTGGCCAGGTCCCTGCTTGCTGTTTTTCCAACCAGGGGGTGACCTCTGCCAAAATCGCATTGGCATTCCCATTTTCATTCAGTTCACTGGAAATATTGATGGTTCTTCGCAGGTCCAGGCGTCTAACTTTGGCATACTGCCATTCCGGGATGATATTTGCCACCTGCAAAAGGGGCACGCTGCTGCCTGTGTTCTGCGCATATATGTTGAGGGTTTCGATGGACTCAAGGCTTTGTTGTTGGTTGCTTTCGCTGCGCATCAATATGGGAATAGACTCTTCATCTTCGCGGTATTCGCCTGTTTGAAAGCCATCCAGAACGGTCCGTAAGGAGGTTGCAATGTCCTGGTTGGTGACCCCCGCAGCTTTGGCCCGGTTTTGATCAATATCGATCACAAACTTTTTACTTTTTGGGCCCCAGTCATCTTTCACATTCTTGGTCCCCTGAATTTGGGAAAGTCGCTTTTTGACCGATTCCGAAATTTTGGCCAGTTCGTCTGGATTTGAGCCTGATACTTTGATTTCTATGGGGGTACCACCGCCGCCAGCTTCCAACGGGTTTACTTTGATATCTGCATCAGGAAATTTGTTGAAGCAAAAGAAATCCAGCTTTTTGATCACCCAATTGTTAAAATCCGCCGAAGAGGTATTTACCAGGATGTGGGCATAATTTGAATTTGCTTCATCACGGGAATAGCCTTGGTCATAGGATTCAGGTCCGGTGCCGATGTAGGAAGACCAATCTACCACACCGTCAGGCTTTGTGGAATTAATTTGCAAGGAATCTTTGATGTACCGTTCGATGCCTTGGGCCACTTCCGCAGTTCGCTCGATCTTCGTTCCCTGTTGCAGGTTGATGTCTACGGTTATCATGTTACGGTCACTATCTGGGAAGAACACAAATGGGATGTTGGTAAAACCGTAAAGGGCAACGACCAAAGAAAGGAAGAGTGCGCCCAGCACGGTATACTTACGGGCCAATGCACCCAGAATAATGTTTTTGTAATACCCCCTGAGCGAAGTGATGATTCGATCAACCAGGGAAGGGCTTGTTTCTGATTTGGGTTTTATTTTCAGGAACATATAACAGAACATGGTGATCATGGTCAGGGCAATGAACCATGAGGAGAGCAGGGCAATGGATATCACCACAAAAATGGGTCCTACGATATCCCCCATGACTGATTCTGCCATGTAGAAAGCCAGGAAGGCAGCTGAGGTGGTAAGCGTGGAAATCAGCAGGGGTGTGAACAGTTCTGAGCAGGCATCAATTGCCGCTTTTCGGGCATCAATGCCTTTCTCCATTTTTACCATGATGGTTTCAGCTACCACGATGGCGTTGTCCACCATCATGCCCAATGCCATGATCAGAGCCGCCAGGGTAACTTGGTTCAACCCCATGTTAATGAAGCCCATCACCATTAGGGTAGTGATAACCACCATCGGAATCAGGCTGGCAATCACCACTCCTGTTCGCACGCCCAGGAACAACAGCATCACAAGCAATACAATGGTAACGGATTGCAACAAATTCACCACAAAATCATCGATCTTAAAATCAATGTAGGCATCCAGGGAGGCTAGTCTGTCCAGTTCCAAGCCAACGGGGAGCTTGCCCCTCCATTTAGCGATGATTTGGTCTACTTCTTCCCCTAGTTTAATGATATTGGCCCCATCTTTTAGGTTTACGTGCATAGAAATGGCATTCCTACCATTCACCCGAACCTTTTGAGTAGCCGGATCAATATAGCTTTTCCTGACGGTGGTAATGTCCGAAAGGGCCACCAATTGCGTATTGGAATTCCCCACAGGAATGAGCAACTCTTCGATGTCCTCCACTGAGTTGAAGTTACCAGTAGGCTCCAAAATGATACGCTCATTTTCTAAGTTGACCTGCCCGCCAGAGCTCAAGATATTGGTAGAAGCAATGAAGTTCTGTAACAAAGACGCAGATAAGCCATACTCTTTCAGCCGGTCATTGTCAAACTCTACAAAAACGCGCTCGTCCTGTTGGCCCCCCAATTCTACTTTGGCTGCATCGTCCAGTTTAATCAAATCATCCTTGATATCGTCGGCTACTTCCTTCATGTCTTCATAGGAAAAGCCATCCGAGGTCAGGCCTACGATGATTCCATACACTTCTCCAATCCCCTCATCATCCAACTGCGGCACAGCTCCTTGAGGTAAGCCTTCCAAGGTGTTTATTTTTCTTCTCAGTCGGTCCCAAACTGCCTGCATATTCTCGGGACGAACCTCATCTTTCAACGTAACCTGCACCACGGATAATCCGGTGCGGGAGGTACTGAAGACTTCCTTTAGCTCTGGAAGTTCCTGCGCAGCTTTCTCCACCTTATCGGTAACAAGTTGCTCTACCCGCTCAGGCCCAGCCCCTGGAAAGGGCGTGATCACACTGGCTATACGCACCGTAAAAGGCGGCATGCTATCTCTCGGTAAGGTTTGGTACAGCACCAATCCCATCACAATGATGGTTCCAAGGATGGTAAAGGTGATTCTATTTTTTTCTATGGCAAATTGAGTAAGGTTCATAAAGCTGAATAGTTTGGACAGAAATACAAGGAAGGTCAGTCAGAAATGCAGGCTGAGGAAAATGGGAACACACCCATTTCCAACCAAGGCTATTGGAGGGTCACCTCTTGTCCATCCAATAAGGTTTGTAAACCTGCCGTGGCAATCTTCTGCCCTTCTTGGAGTCCTTGTTTTACCTCAAAGCCTTGCGAGGTAAGTGGGCCTACCTCAATGTGGTGCTTTTTGATGATGGCCGTGCTTCCTTCCTGCTGCTCAACCAAGAAGACAAAATTTCCTTTGCTGTCTTCCCCGACTGCCTTGGCCGGAATGATCAGGCTATTGGAAGCTGTTAATTTCTTTTCAGCAAAGTCAAAGGTTACGTTGGCTGCCATACCGCTTTTGATGTCTGAGGTGGCGTTTAGTACTTCCACCTTTACCGGGTAAGTAGCAGTACCTTGATTTACAGCAGGGGAAACCTCACTTACCCTTCCTTGGAAATCCTGGCCGTTTAACGCTGCAAACTTTATGTTAACCTTCATACCTTTTTCCACTTTGTTGATAAAGGTCTCCGGCAAGCCGATGGCAATTTCCATGGTATTGCCGGCATTGAGCACAGCAATCAATTGCCCTGCACCTACATTTTCATCCAGCTCTGCATTTACCGAAGCAATGACGCCGTTTTCCGGTGCATATAAGTAGCCATACTTGACCTGCTCATTCTGGATGTCCACGCTTCTTTTAGCAGATTCATAGCCAGCCAACGCCGTTCTGTACCCATTTTTGGCATTTTCGTAATCGCTCAAGGAAGAACTTCCTTTTTCATACAGTTCGCGGATCCTGTCCAGGTTCAACTTGGCCGTGTTCATCTGAGACTTGGCACTGTTTAGAGATGCCAGTGAGCTTTCATAACTCAGCCTGGCCTGGACATTGTCCAACTTGGCAAGCAGTGTGCCTTTGCGCACCTTCTGTCCTAATTTCATGTTGAACTCGGTGATGATGCCACTGCTTCGGAAACTCAGGTTAACAACCATGTCTGTTTGGGCACTGCCGGAAAAGGTTCGCTCATTGGCAGCTCCCCCAAGTCCAACTTGTTGGTAGCGAACTGGTCGCACCACCTTTTCCTGAACCACCTCTTCTGATCCACACGCACTCATGAAAAGTAGGATACATATACCAAGTGCTGAATAGAAATTCATGATTTTCATGATAGCGGGATTATTTGTTTGCTCTGAATGTGTCGAATCGTTCATTGAATGCCTGGTTTTCCTCCTCTGTGAATAGGAGGAAATAAAATCCTAAGCTCCGCTCCAGGCTCATGGCACTTAGGAGAAAATTGTAGACGGCGTTAGCTCGGGCCAACTGGGCCTGCAAGTAGTTATTCTGAATTTCAAGGAGCTGTACAATTTGAACTGCGCCGGTAGAGTAGGCAATTTGGGTAAGCTCCAGGGATTCTTTGGCAGCCTGTTCGGAAACCTCTGATAACTCAATATTCACGATCTGGTTGATGAGGTTCAAGACAGCAGCGTTGACGTTTTGCTCAATGCTTAGCTTGAGGTTTGCTCGGTTGATGGAAAGCTGATTTTGCTGGATGAGGGCAATTTGTCGGTTGAGGTTTTGCTTGTTTTGGTTGAAAATGGGAATAGACAAGCTTCCGGAAATGTTGTAGTTGCTATTGGGCAGTTCTGCTCCCATGAACCCTTCGCTTCCCTCTCCGGTTCTGTTGAAAATCCGGGTATAATTTCCCTGGAGGGCAAGGGTCGGCAGGAACCGACCTGTGGTAAATAGCCTAAGGCTTCTGTTAGTGGCCTCCAGGTTGTAGTTCAGGGATTTTAACTCAGGTGAATTTCTGATGGCTTCCTCCGTCAAAAACTCAATGAAGTATTTTTGATTGAGGGGGTCATCCAGGATGGTTTTAAGGTTTTCATAATTGTAACCCTCAAACACGCCTGTACCCAAATCTGCTGAGGCCACATCTATCTCATAGTTGATGGGGTTATTGAGCAACTGATTCAAGGCCAGATAGGCTTGAGCAAGTTGGTTCGATGCTTCAATCAGAGATTGTGTATTTTGGGCCACCTCAGAACGGAACCGTAGGATGTCTGATTTACCGGTTTGGCCAGCATCAAAATTCTGCTCAGAAATATTCAGGTTCTTTTTGGTCACTTCCAGGTTTTGAGCCTGAATTTGAAGGTTGGTTTTCAGGATCAATGCATTGAAATAAGCATTTACGACATCGAATATGACATCTAATTTATCCGTGTTGAAGTTTTCTTGCTGCGCCTTTTGCAGTGCCTTTTGGATGCTGATGTTAGCAGAAACATTGGGGGAGTAGACCACCTGGGTAAGGGATAAATTGCCAGAACTGGAGAATTCTGGATTTTGCCCAAACCCATTTATTGCATTCTCAGGGTCTACATAAGTACCCGTAGCAGAGGCTGAAACGTCCGGCAGGTAATCACTTCTGGCTGTTTTTACCTCCCAATCTGCAAGGGTCACATCTTGCTGGCTTGATTGTAGCGTAAGGTTCTTCTCAATGGCCTCATTCATCACATCCACCAGCGAATAGGTTTTTTCAGAAAGGGCATTGTTGAAGTCGCCTACAAAGTTGGTGCTGGATACGAGGTCATATCTAATGGGAACCCCCACCAATTCCATGGTATTGAAATTCATGGTGAGCTGTTTGCTGTATTGCAGGAAAATGGGCCGCTCTGCCAAATTTTGCCCATTTACAACGGCCTCTACACTTAGCGCAATTCGCCTAAAAAACTGGTTGAGGTTTTCTGCAGCCTGATTGGTAGCCATTAATCCACTCCTTACATCTTCGACAGAGGTGGAGGTGAAGGAAGGAATTCTTTTCTCGATTAGCTTTTTAGCGAGCTGCTCAATTTCAGATTGGTTCAAATAAAACCCGCTAAGAAAGAATACGGCATCTACCGAATCCTGGTCGATGGCCTGAAGGATGTCCTGGGTACTTTCATATGGCATGAGCTGGTGGGTAATGCCCATCTCAGCATCTAATTCAGAAAATACTTTTTGTATAGGGGCAATGCCCAGGAGTTGTTTCTCGACGACGATGCCTACCTTTTTACAATTGGTCAGTTGTTTTAAGGTCGCGATGTCATCCTCATAGGATTGGGAAGTCACGATAAAGGTGAAGTTGTTAATTCCCGAGCTGGTTTGATTATCTTTGAGAGGAACCATTTCCCGGTTAATCGCACCAAACAAGATGGTGGGTTTCGCATAGGATTCCTGAAAGGCTACCACCTGATTATTTACAAATCCAAACGCAATGATAAGGTCGGTCTCATTGTTCAGGAGCTGTTGGTATTGTTTGTTAGCTTCCTCCAGGTTGTAGTTATTCACCAGAATATTTTTTTCAGGAAAGGCCACAGTTGCATCCTCTCCTATTACACTGGTTACCTCATTTTTAAGCATCTCAAACAGTTGCTCAGTTTCTGGGGTCTGGACATCAATGAGAATACCAATGTCATAATGAGGCTTTTCCTGGGCAATTATGGGTAAACTCATAATTCCAGTAAACACCAAGAGGAGGATCCTTTTCATAAAGGCTTGATTTGAAGCTAAAAAGCAAAATGGACAAAAAACCAAATGCAAACATCTCACTGTGTCAACAAGCGATCAAGTTGAGATAGCCATGCTGTATGAAACTGGGCATGCATTTGCGGGCTGAATGGAGGGCGGCCATTAAGGGTCAACAAATATGGAGAATATTAGCTACCTATGCATTAATCTATATTAATATTTGCATATATGGAGCAAACTTATTTTCTGCCTGAACCTTTTTTGCATTCAGGTAGCAACTGTCTCGGCATTTTATTTTTTCCAAATGTGCAGGAGTAACATAAGAAACGATAGTCCCCCCAACAGCAGTAGACCCATTCCAGGCCAGTTTGCCCAAAAAACAGGTGTCGTATCTGCGTCTTCCAGTGCCCTTCGGTAAAAACCAGCGAGGGGACTTTGGAGCACTTCCGGTCTGTCCTTGCCTTGAACGTTCAGGTCAAAAGTTCCGGTGTAGGTGGAATCCAGTACGTTTCGTTCTGGATCGAAGTAAATCAGCTTTAGGGGGCCAAGTTGATAATTGCCCGGGTAGGCAGCCACTATTTCATAGGAAAATATCTTTTCTCCTGCTTCCCCAATGGTTTTCGAAGGGCGAAGGGATGAGACGGGATCGTACACTGCAAAGCTCTCAAAGGCAGGCATCTCTGGTGCAGGCAATAGGGAGAGGTTTCCGGTGCCTCTGCATATTAAATTAAATACAAAAGGTTCTCCCGTCGTGACCTCTTGCTTGTTAAAAAGAGATTTTATCTCATAAACTCCTATTGGGGTTCCATCTGGTATTTCTTGAGGAGGAGGAATAACCGATACTTGTTTCCCAGAAAGTGGCAATTGGATTTTTTGGATTCGTTGGTTCTGGCCGGTAAGGATTTGCAAGGCGTTGGCATCAGCCTTTCCCTGGATCAGGGTGCCTTCCAGGATGAGGGAGTCAAATGAAAAGATGCCTTCCTGAATGGGAAAAAGGAGGGTCTGGTAAAGGGGCTGAATGATATTGATGCCTGTTTCAGTTGTGTCTTTCCTCGCTTGGTACGTTCGCATGGCCGTTCGTTCTTCCCAGAAATCCTGGATGGTGAAATGCTGCCGTAAACGCGAAATTTCAAATTCGTCCAGGTCAATTCGTAGCCCTTCCTGTTCGGGATAGACAAGTGTCACTTCCACCTCCAGGCGCTGCCCAATGATGCAGGTATCACAGCTAAGGCTTAATTCAATGGAATAGGCTTCAGGTAATGCTTCCCAACTGCTTGACTTTTCTGTCATTTGTCCCGGTAGGACACGGACGTGAAAGCTGTCACTGAAATAAGGGCGCCTGAGTCCCTGTAATGCTACTGGTGTAATCAGTAAATTGCCCGTATCCCTGAGCAGGTACACCTGGCTAAATGTCAGTTCGAGGCCACCTGGGCCGATTCGTTCTTGCTGCTGAAGAGTTCCCTTTACAGCACCGGTAACCTCGGGGAAAATTGGAACTACCTCTTTATCTGGACCAATTACCTGAACGTAAATGACCAATTCTGCTTCCTGTGGAAGGATGGTCCCATTCAGGAAGGTGCGCACCTGTTGAGCTGGTAGGAAAAAGGTTCCTAACATCCACCAACATATCACAGCCGCCAGAGGTTGTTTCATCAACGCAAAACAGGTTTCGTCGCTAAAGATAGTCAACAAATGAAAAAGATTGCGGTCGCGATCACCGGAGCAAGTGGAAGCATCTACGCTAAACGGCTTCTCCAACAGTTATACCAGGTACAAGATCAAGTGGAGGTAGGGGTAGTGCTATCCAAAAATGCACCTGATGTCTGGAAACACGAGCTGAAGGAAGAGGTGAACATTCCCTTTAAGGTGTATGACCGATCGGACTACTGGGCACCTTTTGCATCTGGTTCGGCCAGGTACATGCATGTAGTTATTGTCCCGTGCTCCATGGGTACCTTAGGTCGAATTGCAGGTGGAATTTCTGATGACCTGATTACCCGCGCAGCGGATGTGGCACTAAAAGAGCGGCGACAGTTGATTTGTGTCATCCGAGATACTCCCCTTAACCTCATTCATATCAATAACATGAAAACGGTCACTGAGGCAGGGGGAATTATCATGCCTGCTGCGCCTTCATTTTATTCACTTCCACAAAGCATCGAAGAAGTAGTAGATACCGTCACCCAACGGATTCTTGATCAGCTTGGGCTGGATATAAAGGCGTTTAGGTGGGGAGATAATTAGCACTTGTAATATTTGATTAACCTATAAAACTACTTTCATGAGTACTGTAATCCGTATCTTTGTGGCAGCTCTGGTGGCTAACCTATGTGTAAGTTCGTATGCTCAAACTCCTGATATCAACTGGGGATCATTAATTAGCACGAGTGAAAAGGTGATTGATATACTAGGTGAAAATGGGGATGGAGTATATACACTTAGTTTGAAGGGAAAAGAGTACTTCCTTTCGAGGTTCGATAGCGAAACCCTTTCCAGGAAGTCTGTTAAAAAACTAGCCGTTAGGGAAGAAGAAGGATTGAAGGCGAATATTTCGGATGTATTGATACTTGAGGAAAACATCATCATGTTTACCTATTCCATAGATAAAAAAAGCAAACAGATCCATCTGTATGGCTATTTACTAGATAAGGATGGTAGAATTAAAGGAAAGCGAAAAGACATCTACTCACTGGAATTGGAAAATAGGGATCGGTTAGGATCATTTTTTATCTCTGTCTCTGAAGACCAATCCAAACTCTTGGTAGGAAGCTCCTTATATCTTTTCAAGAAAGAAGGAGGATTCAGGCTAGTAGCTAGCCTTCTGTCTTCGTCTCTTGAACCCATTAAACAAGTCCAGCAGGTCATTCCGGCGATGAAATACAGATATGTTTTCATATCGGATCAACATGTACAAAATGATGGCTCTTTTTTTCTGTCCATTCTTGAGCAAAAAATCAGCATGACAAATGGACTCACAAGCTCCATAATGAGGATCGTCTCCTGTGTTCCCTCAAATGGTTTTGAGCTAAATATTCAGGAAGTAAAAATTGAAGATCGGCTTGCCTCACAAGTGATGCTCACATCGGATTCAAAAGGAAACTTAATTGGGGCTGGGTTTTACTCTGAACCGACAACCGTGGGAATGGCAAAAGGAAGGCCAGGTCTGGCAGGATTATTTTATGTAAAAATTAACCCTACGACCCGTCAGGTAGTACTGAGCAATACCCAGAAGATTCCAGTAGAATTTACTGCCACTGTCATAAGACCAGAAAGTGCTAAAAACGGTACCCTGATTTCTAATCAGTATGTTCCAAGGGAAATGTATGTAAAAGAAAATGGGAAGGTTGTATTGGTTGCTGAATATTACGAGAGAATCCCCCCTACTTCCGGTCAAATTGGTTCCACTTATATACATGGACCTGTAGGAATATTTGGGCTGACAGGTGGTGGGGAACTTGAATGGGCAAGCTCAATTCCCAAAAAGCAAGTTTATCCAGGTGGAGGAAGATTTCTTGGACCAGGTATGCACCTTTTGGCCAGATCAAGTGATTTAACTTCTCATTCAATCCTGTACGGGACAGGGGAAGGCCAGGTAAGTGTAATGTTTAATGGGCCGACCTCGGCAATCAGTGCTACTTCGTCGAGAGAATTAACCATGGAAAGAAGAAATGACAAACAAGTTCCTATTTTGGCTGTAATTGACTCGAAAGGTAATGTGGATAAATCTTCAATTGATGGGACAGAAAAAATCCGTTTAAAACCATTGGTTTTTTGTCAGGTGGATGAAAGGGAAAGTCTGATTTATGGTACTACTGAAAAGGGAGGTAAGATAGGGCGTATCAAGTTTTAGGTATTCCTTATCAAAGTTTAGATCTACGTTGCTCTCAAAGCCAGATAGTAACAGGGAGAAATTACTATCTGGCTACATTTCCCGGCTTCACGCAACAGCTTATTGAAGCAATCCTATTACCTTTGTCACATGAGCAACGATTGTAAACGATACACGGTCACGGCAGCTTTGCCTTATGCCAATGGCCCCTTGCATATTGGTCATATCGCTGGTGCCTACCTACCTGCCGACATTTTTGTGCGCTACCTGCGACTTCGTGGAAGAGAAGTTGCCTTTATCTGTGGCAGTGATGAACACGGAGCTGCCATCACCCTTCGCGCAAAAAAGGAAGGCATCACCCCCCGTGACATCATCGATAAATACCATCCGCTCAACCAACACACCTTCGAACGGTTTGGGATCTCCTTTGACATTTATCACAGAACCTCCGAATCGATTCACCATGAAACTGCTCAGGATTTTTTCAAGGTGCTGCACGAAAAAGGAGAGTTTGTAGAAAAGGAATCAGAGCAGTACTTCGACGTAGAGCAACAGCAGTTTCTTGCAGACCGCTATATCCAAGGGACTTGCCCGGTATGTTCTTTTGAAAATGCCTATGGCGACCAGTGCGAAAACTGCGGAACGACCCTTAGCCCTACCGAGCTAATCAACCCTCGGTCTACCATCAGTGGGAGCACGCCTGAATTGAGGTCTACCCGCCACTGGTACCTGCCTTTGGACAAATACCAACCCTGGCTGGAAGAATGGTTGTTAGCAGGCAAAAAAGATACGTGGAAAAATAACGTGTATGGCCAGTGTAAGTCCTGGCTGCAAGGAGGCCTCCAACCGCGATCAATGACCCGTGACCTGGACTGGGGCGTAGATGTGCCGCTGCCAGAAGCAGAGGGAAAGAAACTCTACGTATGGCTGGACGCACCCATCGGCTACATCTCAGCCACTAAAGCCTGGGCGGAAGAAAACGGAAAAGACTGGACGAAATATTGGAAGTACCAGGAACATTCCAAGGATGATTCCTGCCTGATCCATTTCATTGGCAAGGACAACATCGTGTTTCACTGCATCATCTTTCCTTCCATCCTGCATGCCTACGGAGATTACATTTTGCCGGAAAATGTTCCTGCATTTGAATTCCTGAACCTGGAAGGCCAAAAGATGTCTACTTCCCGCGACTGGGCGGTGTGGCTGCATGAGTACCTGGATGATTTTCCGGGAAAGGAAGATGTGCTGCGTTATGTGTTGCTCTCAATCGCGCCGGAAAATAAAGACAGTGATTTCACCTGGAAAGATTTTCAGGCTCGGAATAACAATGAATTGGCTAATATCCTGGGGAACCTGGTGAACCGGATGAAGCTGGTTCAAAAATACTATGATGGCTATGTCCCGGATGCAGGTGATTTGGGTGGGAATGAGGCTGTACAGCAAGTCCATGTGGAGGCGCAGCAACATATTCAGGCCGTAGCCGACCGCTTGGAAAAGTATAACTTCCGCGAAGCCCTGAATGAATTCATCAACTTGGCACGACTGGGCAACAAATACCTCACCGATGAAGAGCCCTGGATCAAGTGGAAAACAGACCCCGAGGCGACCAAGCCAGTATTGTTCACTTGCATACAGCTTATCACGCAGATTGCAACCTTGGCGAAAATATTTTTGCCCCACACAGCAGAGAAAATTTTTGATATGCTGCAGGTGGACAGCAAGGAGTTCGATTGGGACCAGCTTTCCAAAAAGGAATTGATCCCTGCTGGGCACGCGATCAAATCCCCCCAGGTGCTGTTCCAGAAAATTGATGACGCCGTGATTGATGCGCAGGTAAATCGCCTGGCTGAAAGGGCCGCAGCGGCTGAAGCTGCTCAGAGGGGTCCGCAGGTAGAGCCCGCTAAGGATGAAATAACTTTCGAGCAGTTTACGGAAATGGATATCCGCCTGGGCACCATTTTGGAAGCTTCCAAAGTCAAGAAAGCCAATAAGCTCCTTCAGTTCAAGGTAGATACGGGGTTGGATACCCGCACCATTGTTTCAGGTGTGGCAGAGCATTTTTCTCCAGAAGAATTGGTCGGAAAGCAAGTCGTGGTACTGACCAACCTGAAGCCACGAAAAATCCGGGGTGTGGAGTCACAAGGCATGATCCTCTTTGCTGAAGATGACCAAGGTAAGCTACATCTGGTGAATCCAGAGTATGCAGTTATGAATGGGAGCGTGGTGCGGTAGAAAGTAAAGAGTTAGAAGGCCCAATCTGTATAAAGGGAATGTTAACAATTTCCCCTTAAACTCATATTTTTTCGCTATTTTGTGCCTCCATTCCACAAATTGCGGCAATTTGAGTCTTTTATTTCCCCTTCTTCAACTTCGTCTACACGATGGCGGACCTCGTTACACTGAAACCGACCTGAGTCAGTTTGTAGTGGAACCGTGGAATGCCGCGTCAGCTGTCCTGTTTGTTTTCATTCCTCTCTATTGGTTCATAAAGCTGAAAGGAAATTACCGTCGCCATGCATTTATGACGTTGATGCTGGTGATACTTTTGATAGGGGGAGTTGGTGGAACCTTATACCATGCATTTCGTGTCTCTTCCATTTTTCTGTACATGGATTGGGTCCCTATCATGTTAATTTGCCTGGGGGCCAGTATGTACTTTTTCATCAAAAGTGTAGGCTCCGTGCCAATCGCTCTGGGGGTACTTATAGCCTCTTTTCTCGCCCAATGGCTAATGGTAGATCTGGAGCTAATTGATGAACCTTATGCGAGTAACCTGTCTTATGGGTTAATGGCCATTACCTTGTTGGCACCCTTGTGGCTAATCATGAAGAAAACGGACTTCTTCAAAGCTAAATATGTAGGGTTTGCCCTCCTCGCTTTTATTGGTGCGCTTAGCTGTCGGATTGCGGATGAATGGCACCCATTGCCAATGGGAACTCACTTTCTATGGCATGCGTTTGGGGCATTGGCCTCCCATTTTATGTTGCAGTACACCTACTTGCTGAAGGAAGCGGGAATGCTTACGGGGGTTGTGCCACCACCTCATCGGTAAGAGTCCCATCGAATTCCACTACACTTTTCCTCACTTCGATGGCTCATTTAACGACCAATCGTATTCCAAATAGCTGATTTTAGTCTCTTCTGTCATTTGCTGGTCTGCATATTGATTGATGAATGCCCGCAGTGAACCCTGCTTGGTAAAGTCCCCTTTGAACCATCGGAATATTTTTGATAATTCAGCTTTATCCTGCGAAACTTTGTTGCGCAACTCTCCATTGATGAAACGTTTTGCTTGATCGGTCAATTGAGCTTCCAATTTGTCTGCTGTAAATGCTTCACTTCTCAATTGGGGACAAGAATAGGAAGCACAGTTGATGGCAAAATGAATGCGTGGCTCTTCAAAGTCTTTCCGGAGAATGCCATGTTCAATTTCGTCGAGGTTAAAATCTTCTCCCCCAATTTTGAAAAACTTTTTATGCCATACCGTAGAAACCATGGGGATTTTGATCGTGGGGTGTAGGTCCTGGATGCTGTTGAGGGGATAATTGTCCAAAATCAATTTCAGGGTAAAGGCATTGTAGGCATTGATCCAGTAAGCGAGCCGCTCATTTTTTGTCCAGGAATCTTGCGGAGGATCATTGCTAAGGGTATCGCAGTAGGCTTGAAGTTTGTCCAGGTCTTTAGGATGATTTTTCCAGACCTTGTACTTCACCCAACCGTCTGCAGTTACATACTGCTTGAGCAATTTGGTAAAGGGGGCATGAGAAGGGGGCGCTGCGAGAGTGGGGAAGGCGATGGAAAGCGCAATCACCCACAAAATGGATTTTTTCATTGGGCTGTACATAAAAATGGGATTGTATTATCTTTGTCAATAATACGCTGCTAGCACCCTAAGTGGATGTCTGGCAGGTTACATCTGCAACATTTTAGCATTATTGTCATGAAAAAAGTATTCCTAGCATTATTTGTCAGCATGTTCATGTTTGCCTGTACCAATGAGCAGCAAACTGCTACTCAAGAAGAGCCTACAGCCGAAGAGGCCCATGAGGCTGAAGAAGAAGCTGCGGCAGCCCAAAGTACGTTTCCCGCAGACAGTGTCACAGAAGATGGCACCATGAGTTTCCATGGATTCCGCATTGATGAGACAGGTGCCATGCCAGTGGCCCAGGTTTCGCAGGTTTTGGAAGGACAGACAGGTCGTGTAAACACCAAGCTTTCAGGTACAGTAGAGAATGTGTGCCAAGTCAAAGGTTGCTGGATGACTCTCAAAATGGCTGATGAGCAAACCATGCGAGTACGGTTCAAAGACTACGGCTTTTTTGTTCCTAAAGATGGAAGTGGCAAGCAGGCCATCATTGAAGGGGACGTATTTTATGACACCACCACTGTAGAAGTTCTGCGCCATTATGCAGTTGATGGCGGCATGACAGAGGAAGAGGCCGCTGCTAAATACACCGAGCCCGAAATTGCTGTGAGCTTCGAAGCCACCGGTGTGATTATCAAAGATATTTAGGAAAGAGTTTTTATATGAATGCAACAACCACGAATAACCTGCTCGCCCAATTAGGCTTGCAGGAAAAGAACCCTTGTTTGCACACAGGCAGCCAAACAACACATGCTGCAAGTGGAGCATACCGCGAAGTACACTCCCCCGCAGATGGTCAGTTGTTAGGTTCGGTACAAATGGCTGATGAAGCCTTATATGAGCAGGCCGTTGTCGCCTCTCAGGCTGCCTTTTTGCACTGGCGTGAGATTCCAGCTCCGCAGCGGGGAGAAATCGTCCGCCAAATTGGAGATGCCTTGCGGTCCCAAAAAGAAGCCCTCGGAAAGCTGGTGAGCCTGGAAATGGGAAAAATCCTGCAAGAAGGTCTGGGGGAAGTGCAGGAAATGATCGACATCTGCGATTTTGCTGTAGGGCTTTCCCGTCAGTTATATGGCCTGACGATGCACTCCGAGCGTGCGCACCACCGCATGTATGAGCAATGGCATCCGCTGGGAACTGTTGGGATCATTTCAGCCTTTAACTTCCCCGTTGCCGTTTGGTCCTGGAATGCCATGATTGCAGCCGTTTGTGGGAATGTTTCCATCTGGAAGCCTAGCGAAAAGACGCCGCTCACGGCCCTCGCATGCATGAACATCATTTCAGGAGTACTTAAAGAAAATAACCTCCCAGAAGGGGTATTTGCTGTCCTCGTAGGAGACCGTGCCACAGGCGTACGCATGTCTGAAGACCGCAGGCTGCCCCTGATTTCTGCAACCGGCTCCGTACGCATGGGCAAGGCGGTAGCAGAAAAGGTAGGGCAGCGCCTTGGCAAATCCTTGCTGGAGCTAGGAGGTAACAATGCCGTTATCCTTTCGCGCCATGCCGACCTAAAGCTCGCAATTCCGGCGATTCTTTTTGGTGCCGTAGGGACGTGTGGACAGCGTTGTACAAGCGTTCGCCGCCTGATCGTAGATCGGGAGATCTATGACGAGTTTAAAACCAAGCTGGTCAGCGCCTACGAAAAATTGGCGGATCGGATCGGTCATCCGCTGGAGTCCAGTACCTTGATTGGTCCCCTGATTGACCGGGATGCCACTGACGCCATGCAGCGTGCGCTGGCTCAGGCAGAAGAACTCGGCGCCAAGCGCTTATTTGGCGGAGAAGTGCTCTCCGGAGCTGGATATGAAACTGGTACCTACGTGATACCAGCTATCGTGGAGGCAGAACCCCAGATGCACATCGTACAAGAGGAGACCTTCGCACCGATCGTGTACCTCTTCCCTTACGATTCATTGGAAGATGCGGTGGCGATCAACAACAACGTTCCTCAGGGATTGTCTTCGGCCATCTTTACCGAAAACATGAAGGAGTCAGAGTATTTCCTCAGCCACCTGGGGTCTGACTGTGGAATCGCCAATGTGAACATCGGGACTTCCGGTGCGGAAATCGGCGGCGCCTTTGGCGGCGAGAAAGATACCGGCGGCGGTCGTGAGTCAGGTTCCGATTCCTGGAAAGCCTACATGCGTCGCCAGACCAATACCATCAACTGGTCCGATCAGCTGCCGCTTGCGCAGGGGATTAAGTTTGAGGTGTAGCGAAGACATCATAAGCGGTAGTTTCAAGAATACCACTTATCATTTAGAATGAAACAACCAGACGTTTGCCTGGCTGTTTTTGCTTTTATTAAAGTATACAATGGTCTTATACCAATTCCTTGTTATTACTTCCATAAAGTTCCAACTGAAATCCCCGTTTCTGCAACCTTTAAATGTCCCATTTACGGGGGCGATGGCCCCGGGGCATTCGGTTTCATTCCTCATTTCCGGGATCTTTGACCCGCGAAATCCGTTTGGGAGTCGGGGGCGGAATGCGGGATGCCTAGGATTTCGCAAGCGTTTTCGTCCTTTTGCGCCCAAAAGGACAAATCCCTATAAGAAACAGTATATGCGGAACTATTTATCATGGATTGGTTTTAGTCCGTAAGCACCATTCGCTTCATATCAATCTCCTGGCCATCAATGACTAAGTTGTAATAGTACATTCCTGCTGACAGAAATCCCCCTTCAATGGTCAGGACATCTCCTGTCAGGTTGTGATACGCCTGAACTTTTTGCCCATTCATGTTGAAAATATAAATGGTGGCCTGCTCATAGGTTGGAGGCAACTGGTACTTAATGGTGGTTTGCTGAGAAAATGGATTGGGACTGTTCTGGAAAAGAGTCGCTTGATCCAGAACCCTGGGTTTTACCTCGTTTGGATTTGTTCCATTGTTCGGTTGTAGTCCCGTGCGGTTCTTTACAGGGACGTTCCCATTTTCAAGTTCGTCAACTCGATTTGTGAGTTCTTCAATTTGAGCTTGTTGCTCTTGAATGGCTGCAGTTAGGAGGGGAATAAATTTTGTGTAGCTTAGTGCCTTTATTTTTCTCGAGGACTTAATCTCACCAGTCTCTGCATCATCATCTATAAGGTTTACCTCTGTAACAAAGTTAGGTAATATTTTCTCGACATCTTGAGACAGAAATCCCACTTGGGGGCCTCTTTCAAACCCAAAGCTTTCGTTCCCTTCTTGAATAAATTTATATCCTTTTGGCTTCAACTCCATGATCTTTTCCAAAGAGTTGCGAATGTCTTCTATTTCAGTTTTAAGGTCTGCATCTGAGGGAGTCCATTCATCTGCAGTTGTAAAAGAACGTCCTTGGAAATAACCAGCCCAATCCGCCGCACCAGGAGCTGTTGCATAAACAGCACGATTTTCCACAGTGCCATTTATTGCTCTTGCTCTTACCGCAATATTAGTTTGTGCTGCATTATTAGCTAAGCTGTATACCCCATAGGCTGTTCCCGCAGTATATCCATTTGCAGCATAGTTTGGGTTTTGCACATTGAAATAGCCTCCTATCCTCATAGCATCACAGAAAATTCCTATGTCCCCTCCTCTAGATCGAATTCCAAAGTTCTTTCTGTACGGGTCAGGGGAATTAGGATTTGAAATGTGGCTTGGGTACTGTCCTAGTACATCTAAGGCTGCAGATTCATTTGGATCGGTAAGTACGCCAACCCCTGAATGAGTAATGGTCAAAATATCCGAATTGTTGGTGCCACCTGCTGCAGTTTGATTTTGTATGAACTTAAAATTGACTTGGTTTACACTGTCTTGCCCAAAAGCTATATTTACATTTTCAGCAGCACCATCCTCCGCTAGATAAAACATTCCAAATTGGCCTCTATCATTCAACCTGAGACCTGTACGAATAACTCCATTAAGTGGATTCACAGTATTAACAGGGTAAGGTAAAGGTCCTAGCGTAGTCCAGGTTGCACCACTAGAAATATCTCCCAAGGTACCCGCTTGAACTTGCCCAAGAACGCCCGGAAGTGCAGCAGGCTGCTGCCCGAAAATATAGGTGGAGAAAAGCATCAAACATGACGCCATTGAAATCACATAAATGAAGCTAGATTTTTTCATGGTAAAAAAATAATTAGATGAATAAATTATGGAAATTTTAAACAAAAAAATTCCTTCCTTTTTCTAATAAGAAAATGGAGTAAAATATTGTTAATCAGTTAATTAAAACTGAATCAACAA
>JBCDIQ010000052.1:0-20633 GCA_039024295.1 Bacteroidota bacterium
AGTCCTGCCCACAATAGGAGCAAGCAGAGGTGTAATGTAGTTTTTCTCATAAATGAAGCGGGCACCTTTTTTGAGTTATGGAGGCTAATAAATCTTACATGTATAATAACTACTTAATGGAAAAGGCAAGAATTCCACTTTATTTATGAGAAAAACTACATTACACCTCTGCTTGCTCCTATTGTGGGCAGGACTGAGCTTACCTGCTTTTGCTCAGCAGGCTCTGTTTGTCTCGGGGAGTTATTCTCTTAACTCGTCGGACGCAGCAGCAAAGTCCCGGCTACAATCAATGGGGTACACCGTCACGGTAAAGTCTGCACGCGATGCGGCTTCCTCCCACGCAAACGGAAAAGACCTCATCCTGATTTCATCTACTGTTAACTCAGGAGATGTGAACACAAAGTTTCGTTCAACCTCTGTCCCCGTAATTGTCTGGGAGCCCTGGTTGTACGACTACATGAAAATGACCTGGAACTCTTCCGGCAGCTACGGAAGAGACAATGCACGTGAGATCAAAGTACTCGATGCATCCCACCCAATGGCAGCTGGCTTGACAGGCCGGTTTCATGTGTTGTCACACAATAAGCCAATTTCATGGGGTAAGCCCGCACATGCAGCTAAAAAAATTGCTTCCCTGCCTTGGAACCACGACAAGGTAACCATCTTCGCTTACGAAGCTGGTGACCAAATGTGTGGCATGTCAGCACCGGGGCGCCGCGTAGGGCTTTACCTTAACGATCACAGCCTTGCGCATACCAACAACGATGGTAAATCTTTATTTGACGCAGCCGTAAGATGGGCCGCAGGCACCAATGCTGGTGGCGGTGGTGGAAATACTGCTTGCTCAGCAAATGGTAAAATTAAGTATGAAGCGTATCACAACATTGGTGGTCACCGTATCTCTGATCTGACCAATGCCGCAATATTTCCCAATAGCCCATCTGATACCCGTACGCTAACCCTATTTGAAGCACCTAGCAATATTCGTGATAACTATGGTGTGAGAATCAGCGGCTACATTTGTCCTCCCCAGTCTGGGGATTATGTGTTTTATGTAGCTGGGGATGACAATTCTCAGCTTTGGCTGAGTACAGACCATACCCCCGGAAATAAGCGTAAAATTGCCTACCACGATGGGTGGACAGGCTCACGCCAGTGGAATAAATTTACCTCTCAGTGCTCCCAGCGAATTCATCTTCAGGCTGGTCAGACCTATTATATAGAGGCCTTAATGAAAGAAGGGGGCGGAGGAGACAACTTGGCCGTTGGTTGGAAGCTTCCCAACGGACAGTTTGATCGCCCGATTTCTGGGCAATACCTGGCTGATCAACTCAGCTCGACTCCTCCTACTGCTGCTACAGGAATCTTGTATGAAAAATATGACAATGTAAGTGGAACGAGTATTTCCAGCCTGAAAAGTAACAGCAACTTCCCTGGAAGTCCCGCTTCTACCACAGTTTTAAACAAGTTTGAGGCACCCACCAATGTAGATGACCATTATGGAGTCCGGATGAGTGGATTTGTAAAAGCTCCCTCTACCGGAACCTACTTTTTCTACATTGCTGGAGATGACAATGTTGAGCTTTCACTCAGTACAGATGAAGATCCTGCCAACAAGCGCAGAATTGCCTACCACAATGGTTGGACAAGTTCTCGTCAGTGGGACCGCTACAGCAGCCAGAAATCCTCTGGGATTCAGTTGGTTGCCGGGCAGCGGTATTACATTGAAGCCCTCATGAATGAAGGCGGTGGAGGTGATAACCTGGCAGTAGGGTGGAAGCTTCCTAACGGCCACAAAGATCGCCCAATTTCTGGACAGTACCTATGTCCCCCATCCGCACCCACCGCTCCGGTAGCAAATACGTGTCATATCACTGATTACAGTGGTTCCAACCGCTCATTTATTCTGTTTGGGTTAGGTTCCTACACCTTTGACAGCAACGGAGGAACCCTTACGGAGTTCACTGATGGAACAGCTACCATTACAGGTACGGTTAAGCAAGTAAACGATGCCAACAAGAAATGGCAGGTAAACTTTAAGTTGAAGAATAAGCGTACCTGGGCACAGTGGTCAGGAATGGGCCGCAAAGCAAAAAATGGTGGAAATGGTGACAAGACTTCCTGGGACTACTATGAACTGGATGGTTCCAGCTCTTTCACTGGTTTAGGCACATTTGCTGGAAAGTCTTTGTCCTTCACCAATCGTCCTTCCAACCTCGAATTTGGATTCCAGATAGGAAATGGCGCGAACGATAAAACCACTGAGTTCGGTATCTCTGGCTGGTTCTCCTACAGCGGAGATTACAGCGGGAATGGCGACATCAATGCTGGCTTGAATTGCGGAAATACTCCGCCTCCTCCAGGAAGTGGCAACCGGGTTGATTGTAACCTCGTGGCTTTCTACTCTTTTGAAGAAGGGCAAGGAAACACGGTTCATGACCGTTCCGGAGTAGGAGTACCCATCGACTTGCACATCGACAACACCAATCGGGTAACCTGGTTGAACGGAGGTGGACTTCGAATCAACAGCGGCACCAAGATTGCCAGCAATGGCCCTGCCGCCAAGTTCAATGCCTTTGCCATGTCAAGCCAGGAAGTAACCCTGGAAGTATGGGTGAAGCCTGAAAACATCACCCAGGCAGGACCCGCCCGTTTGATCACCGTTTCGAAGAATACAGGCGAGCGGAACGTAACCCTCGGTCAGGAGGGAAGCCGCTATGTAGGCAGGATTCGTACAACGGATCCAAGCATAGACAACAACGGTATGCCTGAAGTCAGAACAGGTTCCAATCAGGCGGTAACGAATGCACTTCAGCACATCGTGTACACCCGCAAAGCCAATGGTGAAGTAAAAATTTATGTAAATGGTACGGCAGTAAAAACCGCTAACCAGGCCGGAAAACTCTGGAACTGGAACACTGCCTACAAATTGGCCCTGGGCAACGAATTTACCCACGATCGTCCCTGGAAAGGAATCTACTACATGGTGGCCATGTATGACCGTGCCCTGGACAATGGTGAAGTTTCTCAAAACTACCAGGCAGGTGCATTAGCTCCCCTCGGTGGTACTGCTTGTACCACTCCCGCTACCCCAACTGTAGTAGAAGAGTGCGACATCGACGATTACAATGGAAACCGCTGGTTTTGGACACAATCCATCGGTGAGTATACCTGGAGTGGTACCCCTGGAAAGTTCATTCGTTACAGCGATGGTACTGCTAGCTTCTCAGGAAAAGTGGTTAAGACCAATGATCCCAACAAGAAGTTTCAGTTTGAAGTGTTCTTGAAAAATAAGCAAGACTGGAATACCTGGTCTGGCATGGGCGGCGGCTACAAAGGCCCTGCAAGCATTGTTCAGAATAACTTTACGGATTGGAACTATTACGAGCTGGACGGCCGGAAGTCTATCTTCATTGGAGAAGGCTCCTTCGCTGGCGATACCTTTTATGTAGCTACCCGCTCAGATAAGTTTGGCTTCCAGGAAGGAATTGGTGCAAATGATAAGGATGGCGACAATGGCTTCTCCTACTGGTTTGACTTGATTGGGAAAAATGGCGTTATCCACAGTGATTTTAACGCTGATATCGAGTGTAACCCACAAGCTGGAATTGTTAAGGTATGTACCGTATTTGATTACGACGACAGCCCTAACACGAGAAGTTTCATTTTCTCAGCGGGTATTGGCCGGTACACTTTTGGACCCAATGGGGGAACCTACACCGAATTTGACGATGGAACTGCCGCTGTTACAGGCCTATTGACCAACATCAATGACCAAAGCAAGCAGTGGGAAGTTACCCTGAAGCTGAAAAATAAGCGCAACTGGGCGCAATGGTCAGCCCTTGGGCGATCCTTCCTCAACAACGGTGGAAACACAGGGGATGAGACAATGTGGGACTACTACGAAATTGATGAAACCATGAGCCGTGCAATAGGCCGTGGATTCTACGTAGGAAAAACCCTTGAAATCTACCACAAGCCAGTTGATTTCAACTATGGCGTACAGGTTGGTCGTGGTGCCAATGACAAAGATGGCAGCTTCGGAATCGGGGGTTGGTTCTTCTTCCGTGGAGATTTCTCCGGAAATGGTGACATCAACTCTGACTTGGAATGTGTATCCGATGTAGTGAAAGTATGTCAAGTCTTCAACTACGACGATAGCCGTTCTGCTCGTTCCTTCATCTTCTCTGCAGGATTAGGTCGTTACACATTCGATAGCAACGGTGGAACCTATACGGAATTTTCTGATGGTACTGCTACCGTAACAGGTGTCCTGGAGAACATCAACGATGCCACCAAGAAGTGGGACATCACCTTGACCATTGTTAATAAACGCAACTGGACCGAGTGGTCTGCTCTTGGACGTTCCTTCCTGAACAATGGAGGAGGCACAGGCGACAACCTCACGTGGGACTACTACGAAGTGGATCCTTCCAGAAGTTTTGCAACTGGTTTAGGCTTTTACGGTGGAAAAACCATCTACCTCACCCATAAGCCAGTTGATTTTAACTACGGTGTGCAGGTTGGACTAGGAGCCAACGATAAAGATGGTGACTTTGGCATCGGTGGGTGGTTTTTCTTCAATGGAGACTACACCGGCAATGGTGACATCAATTCTGACCTGATCTGTACGCCAACTGTTCCTCAGGGAGGCCGGGTAGACTGCGGATTGGTTGCTTACTATGACTTCAATGAAGGAAGTGGCAACAAGGTATATGACCGTTCTGGTGTAAGCAACGCGCTTGACCTCAACATCACCGATTTGTCCAAAGTCAGCTGGGTGAATGGAGGGTTGAAAATCAACTCTGGAACTCGTATTGAGTCTTCTGGTCCTGCGGCCAAGTTCAATGCCTTCGCCGTTAGTTCTGGCGAATTGACCATTGAGGCTTGGGTAAAGCCAGAAAATAACCATCAGTCAGGCCCTGCACGGATTGTGACCATCTCTAAGGATGCAGGCAACCGTAATGTGACCTTCGGACAAGGTGGCAACCGCTATGTAGGTCGCTTGCGCACCAACAATAGCAACAACGACAATAATGGCATGCCAGACCTGAACGCCAGCACCAATTCTGTGACAGCTCAAACCTTAAAGCATGTGGTGATGACGCGAGACAAAGATGGCCTGGTGAAAATTTATGTGGATGGTGTGGAGAAAGGTTCCTTTACCCGTACAGGTGAATTCTGGAACTGGGATGCCAGCTACCGCTTGGCCATTGGCAATGAATTCAACTCCTGGAGGCCTTGGAAAGGGACCTATTTCATGATGGCCCTTTACAACAAGGCCCTGACCGAAGCTGAGGTAAACCAAAATTTCCAGGAAGGTTCCGAAGGAGCCAATTCTGGAGCAGTATGTGCTCCCGTTCCTCCTGCAACTCCGGTTGAAGAGTGTGAAATCCTCGATTACAACAACCACCGTTGGGTGTGGACAGCCAATGAAGGTACATTCACTTGGGACGGCACACCTGGCAAGCTGATCCGCTATGATGACGGAACCGCCAAGTTTGAAGGTTCTATCAAAGGGACCAGCAATGCCAACAAGAAGTTCGATATTGTGGTATGGTTGAAAAACAAGCAGGATTGGGCCACATGGAGTGCCAATGGCAGAGGGTTCAAAGGCGGAGCCAAGCCACAGAACCATCCTACCTGGGATTACTATGAGTTGGATGGCGAACGTTCCCTCTTCATTGGAAAAGGCAGTTTCGCAAATGACACCTTCTTCCTGGTGAACCGTGCCCCTCAGTATGGCTACCAAATTGGGGTGGGTGCCAACGACAAAGACCACGACTTTGGATTCTCTGGCTGGTTTGACCTTGTGAGCAACAACCGTCGCATCAAAGCCGATTTCAACACGGACCTTCGCTGCCTGCCTGCACCTTGTGCCAATGCCTTCTATGGTAAAGCTGGAACTGGGACAACCATCGCAGGTCACCTTGATGGCACTGAAGCTAAAGGAGAAGGAGCACCTGATCAGCAAGGCGTTCAAATTCACGAGAACTCTGACGTTTACCAGATTGAACTTTCGCGGGTTGTGCCTCAGGGTGAAACCTACGTGTTATATGTGCGCAAGAAGCCTGGCGTTACAGGTACACCTGTGATCGACCTGGACGAGTCTACCAACGGAACGGACTTCCACCGTCATCCAAATTCTGCCAACTTTGCTGTATATAGTTCAGATTGGATTGGCATCGTGGTAGAAGCAAGCCGTGATGTGAAAAAGCTTCGCTTAAGCAAAGGGACCAAGAGTACAGACGACTACCAATTTGACGCGGTAGAATTCTGTCAGCCTTCCTCCTTGCTAGGCTCCATAGGCGACTTTGTCTTCTTGGATGACAATGAAGATGGTATCCAGGACCAGGGCGAAGAAGGAATTGAGAACATTGAGGTAGAGCTGCTTGATTGTGATGGCAATGTACTGGCGAAAGATACCACGGATGCCATGGGCCGTTACCTGTTCACTGACCTCCCAACTGGGGATTATGTGGTCAAGGTACTTGTACCAGCGGATTTGAAACTGACCGGACAGGACCGCGGCAACAATGATGAGTTGGATTCAGACGCAGACCTCGACGGTAAGACCTCTTGTTTCACACTTGATCCAGGAGAGGAAGACCTCAGCCGCGACTTTGGATTATTTCCGGCTTGCCGTGCTGACGCTGGCACCCTCACAGTGAAGAGCGATCCGATCTACCTCCTTAACGGAACAGCGAAAATCGGTATGATCCCAAATGGAGATGCCGTAATTCCCAATGGATATGCAACGCTGTATCTCCTGGCTGACAGTGCATCAGAAACCATTCTGCAGACCAATGGTACCTTCCCGAACTTCTTTGTGACTGAGGTAGGGAGCTACTTGGTGACTACTCTGGTTTATTCCAATGTGGCCAACAGCCCTGACTTCTTCGATGTAAATAGCATTGTACTAGGCACATCGACCCTTCGCGGCGTGATGGATGACATCCAGAATGCTGGTATCTGTGCAGTAATGGACAACGTAGGAGGTCGCACAACAGTTGAGCCTTTTGATCCACCTGTATATGGCTTGGAAGATTGTGAACTCACCGGTTACAACGGTGGAACCATCATCACGATGACCCTTGGCGGTACCACCCGTTATTACGTTTGGGATCAGTTTGGTGCTACCAAGCGGACCTTCACAGACGGGTCTGCCCTCATCAAAGGGGTGATTGTTGACAATTCCAATGCTAATAACAAATGGTTGGTTAACATCAAGTTGAACAACGAGCAAGATTGGACCGAGTGGTCAGGCAATGGAGGTACTTATGCGAGTGGTGCTGGGCAAATCGCCATCGATGAGCATCCAAACTGGACCTACTACGAGGTAGATGAAGCCAATAGTTTCTTCCTCGGAAAAGGAAGCAATGACGGTGATACCCTCACAGTTAGCTTGCGCAGCTCCATGGTTGGCTTCCAGCAAGGATTTGGCGCCAATGACAAAAACGCTGACAATGGCCTCTATGGTGGTATAAATCTGGGAGGTGCTCAAACTGGTGGTGCCGACTTGAATGCACGTATCAACTGTGAGCCGGTATGTGAAGTCCGCATTCTACGCGAATGCCTGGTGTATGACTGGGACACAACCGATCGTGGTGTGGTAATTCCTGCCCTGCGAAACTTGCCTTCAGGTGGGTTGTTTAACTTCGGTACAACTCCTGGACGATTTGTAGAATATGCTGATGGTACTGCAAGGTTGACAGGGATCATTTACAGCAAGCGCGACCGTGGCTATGCCTGGCGAGTAGATGTAAACTTCTACAACAAAGTAGACTGGGATACCTGGTCTTCCTTGGGACGTACGTATAATGCACAGTACGAATCTAGCCTGCCAGCTGGGGTCTCTGTTCCAAAAGAAACGTGGGATTATTACCTCGTGGACGATGACAACAGCTTCCTGATTGGCCTTGGACAATTTGCGGGTGATACCATTACCGTAGAGCATAAGCCTAGAAATCTGTACAAAGGGGTTCAAGTAGGACTTGGCGCGAATGATAAGCGCATCGACCAGGAAGGCTTGGCCTCATGGTTCATTCAAGGAGGAGATTATCCTTTCCAGGGCAGTGGAGACTTCAACGTGCGCTTTGAGTGCATAGACCCACAGGCTCCACCTGCAAAAGAGTGTGTATTACGTCCATTTGACACTGATCCTACGGCCACGCGCAACTGGGATGTGATCATGAGTGGTGCTCCTGGACAGCCTGGTGGAAAATACTTCTTTGACGAAGATGGCGGACTGATTGAACGCTTCCCTAACGGTACTGCCCGCATTACTGGAACCATTGTTCACAGCAATTCGCAGTTCCCCAATGCTAAGTGGAATGTAGAAGTATGGTTGAAAAACCTGAGAGACTGGGATGCATGGTCAGGACTGGGTAGAACCTACCTGAGCGAAGATCCTATCTCAGCTCTCAATCATATCTATTGGGGATATTATGAGGTAGATGACACGCGCTCTGCTTTCCGCGGTGTGCCTGGATCAGACTTCGATGGAGAGGTAATCTACATTGAGAACAAGCCTCGCAACCTGGAGAAAGGTTTCCAGATTGGACCAGGTGCCAATGGTAAAAATGGCAATGAAGGCCTCGCCGGTTGGTTCTTCTACACAGGAGACTACAGCGGTAATGGAGACTTCAACAACACCATCGAGTGTATTGAGGAAGACGACATCGGTCCCATTCTCCATGCCCCAGTGGCCAAAGTGTGTGACCTAAACCCATATGATGGCGGTAGCAGTGCGTACACCGTGACCATGCCTACCATCCCAGCAGCCGACGGCGGTACAGATTATGTATTCGTTCCCGGAGGGGATGAGTTCATCACCTTCACTGACGGAAGTGCACATATCTTCGGAACACTGGTGAGCAAGTCTAACCCGAACTACGGGTGGATCATTGACCTGATGCTGAAAAATCGTCAGACCTGGGCAGAATGGGAGGCCAACGGGCGTACCTATCAGGGGCCAGCAAATGACCTCAATCATTTCAACTGGGCATATTATGAGCTGGATGAAATGCACAGCCGTCTGATTGGAATTGGTTTAAATGATTGTAAGGCACTGAACCTGAGCCAGGCACCTCGTACCTTCACCTCTGGTTTCCAGATTGGAGATGGGGCCAATGACATCAACAGCAACTTTGGCCTCTTTGGTTGGTTCAATTACTCTGGCTTCTACCACGGTACAGCCGAGATGAACGCAACCATAGAAGGATGCGAAGTTAACTGTCCTGAGCCGGTTCGCGTAGCTGCAAAAGTATTGCTGCAAGGTCCTTATGACGCCACTTCTGGTGAGATGACCACTGATCTGGTTGCCGGTAATGCCCTGCCAATTGGCCAGCCATACAGCAACGCACCCTTCTATTACGGAGGCTATGAATTAGCCGACAGCTTGCCTGCTACGCTTGTAGACTGGGTATTGGTTCAACTGCGTGATGCAAATGATCCTACTCAGATCGTACAGACCCGTGCGGCCCTCCTGGATAAGGACGGTACCCTCAAGGATGCCCATGGCAATAAGTTTGTAGAATTTAAGGATGTGGATGAAAGCAAAGATTACTTCATCGCTGTTCTTCATCGCAACCATGCAGGGTTCATGAGTAAGCTGCCAGTTCCGTCTGGACAAGGACGCTTCTTCTATGACTTCACCGGTGGATTGTCTCAGCTCTACAAAAACACCAACCTTCTTGGTGAGCCTGCCGTGGAACTCAGCAATGGGGTAACCTTGATGACCATGGGAGATGTGACCAAAGACGGGGTGGTGAACTCCACTGACCGTGCCGAAGTAGTGGCCAAGCAATTGACCACAGGATATGTAGATGAGGACGTAGACCTCAATGGAATGGTAGATTCTGGCGATCAAACCAAGGTTGAAAGCAACTACCAGAAAGCTTCACATATCCCTAACCAACCCTTGCAGTAAGCAACAAAGTTTCAACCAACTCCCAGAGCCCGACCGGTTCCGGGAACTTTAAAAAGAAGATTCATTAACATGAAACAACATATTTTAAGCTGGTTGGTAGCGGCAATTTGCTTGCTCGCCAGCGCAACAGCCCAAGACGTGAGTGTGATCTATGAAGTCACTCACGGCCCGAATACAGACACTGTTTCGGTATACTTGAAAAGCAAGACCCCAGAGCCTGTAGAGGTGATGGCCGCAGATATCTCCATCATGTACCAGGGGGAGACCTCAAACTTCAAGCAGATGCGTGCGCCTTTGACCAAAATGATCAAGGGAGCAAAAGTGGCTCAACCTTCTCCCATACGGCTGAACACCGCTATGAAGCGCAGTGGTCGGAACTTCACCCACAGGATCACCTATGGGGTGTCCAATCAAGATGCATTGATTCCCCGGACAGCCATGGTGCCAGCAGCTGATAGCCCTGAAATGTTAAAAGCATTTGTGTTCATTTTCAACAGCCGTTCGGCTGGTACTTATCACGTGGAAACCCGTCAGGAGTTCCCATTCAACCAGTTTGCTTCTCCTTCCAAGGTGAACGTGACCTACGATGTGGTAAACATGGGTACGGTTGCTTCTGTCAATGACCTGATTTCTATGGATGGATCATTGACCATTTACCCTAATCCAACTACTACGAGTTTGAACCTACGCATGGACAATGAGGAAGACGCTGACTATCAGGTGACCATCACGGATATGTCTGGCCGAACCTTGCTGACGGAGAAAATGCCTTTTGGCCCGAACATGGGACGTGAGCACATGCTGCTGGTATCCAAGTTGCCCGCGGGCATTTACAACCTGACTGCTGTTTCCACCAAGCAGGAAGAACAGCAGTCTGCGGTGCGCTTTGTGAAATTTACAGAATGATAGATAAGTTATCAGTGGTCGGTTTATGGTTAACCCCGCTTTTCGAGATTTCGCTACGCTCAACAGTTTTTGGATGTTCCATCCAGCTAGCTGAAAACCGATCACCGAAAACTGAAAACTGTCCAAAGATTTGATTCTTAGATTTTGGGTGTAATCCGGCTTCAGTTTGGAGTCGGATCTTTTTTTGTACTTACAGGAAACGGTTTCCCACTTTCCCCTTTCCCCCCAAGTCCTTACCTTTGCATCACCAAAAACAACCCCTGACAGGATTCGAACCCCTGTCAAGGGTAAACCAGCAAATATGGAAAAACCAGTTACCCCGTACGGAAGAGCCGGAAACAGCAAAAAAGCTGAAGTGGAGGAGATGTTTGACAACATCGCACCGAAGTACGACCTGTTAAATCACCTATTGACTTTTGGCATTGACATTCAATGGCGCAAAAGATGCATTCGTGAGTTGAGGAAATATAATCCCAAGGTGGTGGTGGACATCGCCACCGGTACCGCTGACTTTGCGGTGGCAGCAAAAAAGCTCAACCCAGACCAGATCATCGGCATTGACATTTCTAATGAAATGCTGGAAGTGGGCCGCGTCAAGATCAAGCAAAAGAAGCTCGATCACCTCATCGAACTGCGACAGGGAGATTCAGAAGCCCTACAACTGGAAGATAATTCCGTGGACGCCATCACCGTGGGATTTGGCGTGAGAAATTTTGAAAACCTCAAACTGGGGCTTTCAGAGATGTTGCGTGTCTTGCGGCCGGGTGGGGGCGTAGCCATTTTGGAACCTTCCTTTCCAACTGCATTTCCCATGAAGCAATTGTTCCAATTTTATTTTGCCTATATCACGCCTTTGATCGGAAAAATGGTCTCTGGTGACACCGCAGCCTACACCTATTTGCCAGCGTCTGTAAAGGCATTTCCCAACGGAAATGAGTTCACACAGATTTGTAAAGAAGTAGGGTACAGCAAAGCCATTTATAAACCCTTAACTTTTGGCAGCTGCTCTATGTACATTTTGGAAAAATAAACGTTATCAACCCTAGGAGATCGAATATTTTTATCGCCTACTTTTTATTTTATTTGTATCAAATATATTGCATACAGTTTGCAGGTCTTGATTTCATGACATGATACACCTAGGTATTTGTACGTCAATTCAATTACAGGCCATTAAATTTCCTCCCATTCCAAAATTTTTCCGCCACTGATCCTATACTTTTACCTTCGATTTAGAGTTTAATGTGTACACTTCCTTTTTGCATTCTAAAGGACATCAAGGTAGGCGAAAAATGAACAACCGATATTTTCTGATACCCCTCACAGCGTTGCTGTTAGCTTTTACCTCTTCTGCTTCTGTCTATGGACAAGGCTATGGCAACGCGCACCCGCACGACTTTAAGCCATTTAACCTTGGCTTTTTGATGGGCTTTAATTATAACATGTACAACCTGAAGTCCCAATCAAATGTAGTCGATGACAATATTTTTCTTGAACGGATTCGAGTAATTGAGCGTCCGGGCATAACCCTGGGAATGATCACCAATTTGAACCTTCAAGATAATGTAGCCTTGAGGTTTATTCCCCAGGTATCCCTGGAGCAGCGGGATTTTGAATACAAGTTTCGAGGAGGGGAGGGCAGAGATTCAATCGGCATGCGGAAAATCGAGGCTTCATACCTCAACCTGCCGATTCTCTTCCAATTCAAAACGAAGTACTACCGCAGGTACAGGGTGTATGTCCTGCTTGGGGGACAGGTTGGCCTAAACCTCGCCAGTGCCAAACGTGTGAGAGATGACCCCAATTTGCTGAAAATTCAATCCCAGGACTACAGCATTGTGGTGGGTACGGGCATGATGCTTTATGGAGATCGCCTGAAGGTTTCTCCAGAGTTGCGTTACTCCTTTGGGTTGACTAATATTTATGTGCCAGAGTTTACCAGCCATGCGGCGGCCATTTCCCAATTATTTAGCCAAGTGCTCACGCTCAACATCAATTTCGAATAACTTCCATGGACTTCCTGCTTCACCCTGAAACGAATCGCATTTTAACAGCTGCTTTACAAGAAGATATTGGAACGGGAGATCATACGAGTCTTTCTACCATTCCAAAAGGCACCCAGTCCAGAGCAAAATGCCTGATAAAAGATACAGGTGTGTTGGCAGGAACGAAAGTTGCTCAAAGGGTATTTGAACTCCTTGAAGGAGAGGTAGTATTTGACCAGAAAATAGCAGACGGTACCTGGGTAAAGCCTGGAGATATAGCTTTTTATTTAGAAGGGGATGTACAGGCCATTTTGATGGGAGAGCGTTTGGCCCTGAATTTTATGCAACGTATGAGTGGGATTGCAACCCAGACCCGTAAAGTAGTTGAGCTTATCGAAGATACAGGTTGCCGCTTGCTGGATACGCGTAAGACTACCCCTTTGGTAAGGCACATGGAAAAGTGGGCTGTTCATATCGGTGGGGCGGTCAACCATAGATTTGGGCTGTATGACATGATCCTGATTAAGGATAACCACATTGACTACGCAGGGGGAATCCCTCAAGCACTAGCTGCTGCCCGTGCTTACCTAAAGGAAAAAGGGCTTTCGCTGCACATCGAGATTGAAACCCGGTCCTTGGAGGAAGTAGAAATGGTGTTACAATCAGGGGGAGCATACCGAATCCTGTTGGATAATATGTCTCCTGACACCCTGAGAAAAGCAGTCCAGTTAATTGACGGAAAATGTCAAACCGAAGCTTCAGGAGGAATCACTTTGGAAACAGTTCGAGAAGTTGCCCTAACTGGGGTTGATTTTATCTCCATGGGTGCCTTGACACACTCATTCAAAAGCCTGGACATCAGCTTGAAGGCGGTATAGCCAGCATTTTTGAATCAATTGATACGGCCTCGTGATAATGCAGTTGGAGGAGGAGTACCTTGTTGTATCATCTCACTTAATGGTGTCAAGTTCATGTAGGATTTGCTGGGCAGAAACCTGGAGGTAGCCCACAATTTTATCTACAAGTCCATTGGCATTTACCCCATCAATCATATCGGCCCTTAATTTATAAATGCTTTCGTTTAGGTCATTTAGCTCCAATAATTTGAAGGTTGTTTGAGCGCGGTGATGTGCTTCTGATACAAGCTGCTCATCTTGTTTTTTAAGGTATTCTGGTAATTTGCTTTCTAATTGCAGTAACTCCTCGTGCATCTTGGTAAGGAGCAATTTGTAGGAGGAAATATCAGCTTGTGTAATTTCCTTTAGGGGAGAGAAATTCATATTATCTACTAGAATATGTTACAATTCAACTTTGTTTCAAATGGAATTAAATATAGGTAAATCAAATTAATTAAAGTCACCTTTTGGTGAAAAATACTATTTCGGGAGGAAGTTTATAGCCAATAATCAGTCAATCAAGATATTTTGGGGATGGTAAAGAAAAATGTGGTTCCCTTTTCTTTATGCGACTCAATCCAAATGAGCCCTCCATGTGATTCGACGATTTTTCTGCACAGGGCCAGCCCGATTCCCGTTCCAGGATATTCAGAAGTGTGAAGCCTCTGGAACAAAGAGAAGATCTTGTTGTGGTGAACTTCGTCGATTCCAATGCCATTATCTTTTACTGAGAACACGTGGTAATGGGGGCTGTTTTTGACAGAGACATGAACGGTTGGAAGGGGCTTATCATTGAATTTTAACCCATTGCTGATCAGGTTTTGGAGCAATAAACTGAGCTGAGAACCTGCTCCTTTTACTTGTGGCAAGTTTTCCCAGGTTACTTTTCCTCCTGTCTCATCTAGTTGGCTGCCCAAGGCACTCACCACGCCTTTAATTTCCTCATCCAAATCTACAGGTGTAAACCTAACTTGTTTACTCCCCAGTTTGGCATAGGCAAGCAAATCGCTGATCATGGCGTACATTCGCTTGGCTCCACTGACGGCATTGTCAATGTATTCATCCGCCTGCTCATCCAATTTTCCTGTGTACCTGTGTTCCAGCAGTTGAAGATGACCGATAATTGTTCGAAGGGGGGTTTTTAAATCGTGAGACGCTGCAAAAGCAAATTGCTCCAATTCATCGTTGGTGCGGCTCAGTTCCTCAATTTTTTGGCTCAATTCAGCAGTTTTTTCTTCAACCCTGCGTTTAAGTAATGCGCGTTGTCGGAGGTTATCCCAATACCTAAATAGAAAGAATAACAGCACCAGGACAACCAGGATACTGATGGCAATGAAGTCCCACCGCTGCCAAAAAGGCTTTTTTACGGTAAATGAAAATGTTTCGGCACCTTGGCTTAAGATTCCATTTTGGGAAATCGCATTTACAACAAATTGATACTCCCCTGGGGGCAAGAGGTTGTAGGTTACAAAGGGGGTGTAAGTATCAATCCATTCAGGGGTTTTACTTCCTTCAAGCCTATACCTATACCTGACGCGCCCCAGGCTACTGTAGGAAAGACAGGTAAAGTACAGGGTGATCTGATTGTCGTTGGGAGAAAGGACGATTTGAGGTTCGTTGACCAAATTTTTCTGGGGATTCCCAGGCAGGACCACTCGGGTAATGAATACAGGGGGGGGCATATGGGTAGGCTGGAAACCAGAGATATCGAAGGATGCCAACCCTTTCCTTGTGCCTACAATTACCTGGTCTTGAAAGGCTGCCACCGCAGTGACTTCATTACTGGGCAATCCATCCCGTTTATCATACACCAACAACTGGACTGTATCCTCCTTAAAATCTGGATCAGAAAGGCGCAGTATCCCTTGATTGGTTGCCACCCAAACACCTGAAGCCCCTGCTATTGCCAAGTCATTGCAAACATTGCTGATAGGGGTTCTGGGGGTATTGTTCAAAAGAAAATAGCTGCCATTTTTCCAAACCAAGACCCCATTTCCATTGGTAGCGATCCAGACGACTCCGTCTGAGGTGGCGATCATGCGTTTGGCCACTGTTTTTGAAATGGGCTTTTCTCTGGCAAAGAAGGCCTCCTCATTGAAAGTTTTAAGCGTATCAGGCACTTCATAAATTCCCTGGGGAAGAGAAATCAGGCTAGCGTTCTGGCCTTTTAAATCCATGAATTCATACCCGGTTCCATTATGTAGGAATACATCTCCCATCATGTTAAGGATGCCCACCTGATTGGCATCGGCAGCTTCTGCCAGTGAAGCCAATCCAAGCCTGATGCACCACATGGAACTGGCAATGAAAATCTGGCCTTCCTCATTTTGATGTAAACTATTGATGATGCCTATCTCATTGCTGGAAAGGAAAAACTGGACGCTCCCATTTTTCCAATAAGACAGGCCGCTCTCATCTGCCAATAAATCTCCTCCGTCCTGAAGTCGTACCTGGGCACGCAGCCTCCCGATGGGGGGCTGAATAGCTGCCTGAATAAAGGTGTCAATTTCCCAAGAAAAATGTTGGGTAATGCCTGGATGTGCGGACAGCCATACATGATTGGTACCTGAATCTGCCTGAAGGTGGTAAATCCTTGAGGAGGCAAAGTTTGAAAAAAAGGAAGTTTGAATATTCCTCGCTTGTTGAGAAAGGAAAAATAATCCATCCTCCTGTGTTGCTATCCATAGATTACCTTCCCGGTCTTCCAACACATGTGAAACTTCATAGGCTTCAAGTAAAACGCCTTTTAAAACCAGCTTGCCCCTTTCGAATGCAAAACATCCCACTCCCTTGCCCTTTTGGGGAATCCAGAGATAGCCACTTTGGTCTTCAACTACAAGCTTAGGGTCTCTGTAGCCAGCAAGGGAATCCGCAAAACTTATGACCATTTCCTGCTTGTGCCCGTTAATACTGGCAAGCCCATTTTGGGTTGAATAAAGTACCGATCCATTTCTTAGGTGAAAAGCCGTGGGCCTATGGTTATTCGCATATTTTAATTGAATCGTTTCTTTGCGTTCTCGACCTTGATAAATGACAAGTTCATCACCCTGAATAAAATAGAGCTTGCCTTCCAGGTCGCGAAATTGAAAAGACATGACCAGTCGATAAGGCTGGGTAGCTTCCATGAATTCCTCCACTTTTCCATCTCTGGTGTATTGAAGAATGCCGTCCTCGGTGCCAAACAATAAGGTGCCGTCCTCCAGTTCAGACATCGAGAAAACGCGCCTTCTTTTTACAATTGAGTCCCGGACCATGAGGCTGTCTTTTTTCCTGTGGTACTCCACGAGTGCCCCAGGCGACATGATCCACAGGTGGTCCTCACTGTCCTCAAACAAGTTGCTGATGGGGCCGTCACTTCCTGATATGGGATTGAACCGGTAACCGTCATAGCGGAACAGACCTGAAGGAGTAGCTACCCACAGAAACCCTTGTCGGTCTTGAAGCATTCTGATCACAGAGGGATTGGGTAATCCATCTTCAAGGGAAAGTTGGTGAAGCTTGGCCTGAAATGGCTGAGCAGCTCCTGTCAGAAACAGAAAAAATACACAAAGTAACCCAAGTATGTATTTTCGCATGATTGCCTTATTGTGTCAAAAAGGGGCAGTCTAGCACGAACACCCGCTCTTCAGCACGGGTAAAAACTGTGTAAGTCCACCTAATATACGCTTTTAAATCATTAGAATAATTTGGCTCAAACCCCACGACTACGTTTTCCCACTGCCCACCCTGGGATTTATGTCCGGTTATTGCGTAGCCAAATTTTACCTGTAACGCCTGGATATAGGGGTCTTTTCGCATGAGGGAATTGGCTTCTTTCTTTGGGAGGTCCATGTATTCCTGTTGACGGGCCCACATCACTTTTCTCATTTCCTGATTCGTCAACTGAGGGGCCTTGCTTTCCAATAGGTCTGTTACCAGCTTGCAGCTTACCTGAAATGCTTCCTGCTGGCTATCGGCAAATTCGAGTTCTGCATTGATCCAATGGAGACCGTATCGCTCTTCCTGGCTATCCCAGTCAATGTCGATGACCGTCCCCATCTCGCCATTTGCCAAAAACGGCATCCGTTCGCTGCTATAAGCATAATTATTTCTTACCACCATCAGCATATCCCCTGGTTCCAACAGCCTCGCTTCATTCCAGTACAATTGTTGACGGATGGCCTGGTTCACCTGGACTGCTCTGTAATTCGAGTAGGTGATAAAGACGCACTTATCCAGGTTGCCCGGATCATAATACCCAATATAGGTTTCCATTCCCTCGTATCCATTGTCAAGCCAGTGGACTTCGCGGTTGGTGGTCAGCTCGGGATGGACCTGATCTGTCGAGAGGTATGAATCACGGATTCGGATGGCATTTTCCAACACCCCAGAGGCAGCTTCTTGGCGTTTGACTTCTGAAAGATGGGCCGCATACAAGGAAAGCCTCAGAATATCTTCCAGGTACTCACCCGAAAGGGCAGGGGAGTCATTATGGCCCACAGGCGGAAGCTGCACGGGATCACCTACCAAAACAAGCTTCCGGTCTGGATTTGATTCAAACACATAATCCAGCAGGTCATGGAGCAGGCCCTGGCGGGTGGTCTCATCATGCTGATCGCCGATCATGGAGGCCTCATCCACAATGTAGACGGTCCTTGGCCCCTCCTTGTTATTTCGTGATCGAAACCTGACCTCTCCAAACCCGTCCTCGCTTACCTGATAGATGTGGTGATGGATCGTAAAAGCCAAACTTTTACTGCGGCGGGTAATGACCTTTGCAGCACGACCGGTAGGAGCCAGTAAGATTACTTTGAATCCATGCTTTCGAAGCAATTTTCTAAAAAAATTGATCATGAAAGTTTTTCCCGTACCTGCAGATCCTGTCAGCAAGTAGGTGCACCTGGGTTCATCTGAACGGAAAAAATTCATGAACACCTGGAGGGCCATTTCCTGATCCTGCGTAAGTTGTACCCCGGCTTCTCCCAGGATATCATCCATCATACGTTGCTTCAGCTCATCCATGTTTACTCAAATCCGGACCTATACGTTTTGGTCATCGTGGCAGGGACCACGATGACAATGTCTGCCTTTTCTTCATTTTCTTCTTCTAGTTCCGAAATATCTTTTTGTTCTACTACCGTCAGGTTGACAATGGTAAGGTCTGGCCGTGCCTGCTTGACGTACCAGGCGATTCCCTCTTTGCTATCAGAATGGTAGGAGCCATTCAGGTGATAAAATTTCTTGCCTTCAGGGAGATTTTTCAAGAGAAAATGGGCCATGGTGGCATCCTTGATGGCCTGGGCAGCAATGAAGTTATCCGCGCTCATCTTTGAACCGGCGTGGCCTCCCATCATGTCGCGCATGGCTGCATAAGAGGGAAGTTCATAGTCGATGTCAAAAGAAAGGGGAACCATGAGGGCCTTTTCATCTGCTGGCAAACTGTCAAGAGCGGTAACGCCGCCCTCAAACGCTACCGTGCGGGCATATTTTCGTGGAATATTGGTAGCGACAACAGGAATTTTTTTGCTTTCGCAAAACTCCAGTACCGGTCTGTAATCGGTGTCATGGTTGGGCCATAGCTGTTCCTGTTCCTCCAATTCCTTGACGTTGATTTCTCCAGCCAAAAATTTGTCCAATCCAGCTTGTTGATGGGTTTCATACATCTCCGCTCCAACGACCAATTGGGCACTCCCCATCGTTTGGGTCAGGTCTTGTAGCACCTCTAGTTGTAGCCAGTGTGCTATGGGATTATTGTGCAGTTCCCCAAAGAAAATCACATCAGCTTCTTTCAACAGCTTGAGTATTTTCTTGTACTTGATCTTTTTGCCATTTCCATCAAAAAGCTGGTAGGCAGGTTTATCCTGTGACATAGCTGAAAAGGGTAAACTAAGTGTAAGCCCCACCCAAAAACAGGTAAGGAGGTGAATCCTGTATTTCTTGTTCATGATAAGTTTTACCAAAGTGAAACATTCAAATCTACCTGAAAGGCATATAAAAAAAAACACAACTATAAAAATTGGGGTTAGGCAAAACATGAAACCCGAAAATAGTGCCTGGACAACGCTCGACGAATCGTTTACCTACGTTTGGGGATTGTTGGGAAGGGCAACAGCAGACCGGAAACATCCATTTAGAACCCCAGGGCTAGCAACCCTGGGAACAGAAGGTCCTCGCGTCCGGACAGTGGTTTTACGTGAGGTTGATCGTAGAAACTATAGCATGTATGTTCACACCGATACCCGTTCGGATAAGGTGAAGGAAATTCAGGCCAACCCACACATAAGTTGGCTATTTTGGGACCCCAGGGAAAAGCTTCAAGTGAGGTTGTCAGGAAAGGCCCAATGCTTGACGGATCATCGCTTAAGTCATTCGATTTGGGAAAAGGCCAGCTTGAATTATCGGAAAAGCTACAGCCCCCAACTGCCACCTGGAACTGAAACTGAATCCCTTCAAACGGGGGTTGAAACCTACGCCCGTGAAGGAGCTACATGGGAGGAAAGTGAAAGTTGGCAGGATAATTTCACCGTGATTGTATGTGAGGTAGAACAAGTGGAGTGGTTGCTGCTCCACCCGGCAGGACATCGGAGGGCTAAATTCAACAAGACAGAAGAAGCCTGGGAGGGGCGGTGGTTGGTGCCGTAGGTTACCTCCTGAAAAATTAATGTCTTCAAGATTTGTCTAATTCTTTAGGGTGGGGCTGAAGTTGTCCTAATATTTCCAAGATTATTTTCTATTGGTCTACAGCTATTTTAAATTAGCAAAACCCTATCAATGTAATTGTACCATCTTTTAGAAGATATACTTAAACCTCGGGTTCATGGAAACAATAAGTGAAATAAAGATTAATTTAATTAAGATGATCGACAAGATATCCGATTATCAGTTTCTAAAGTCTCTTTATTTAGATATTCAAGCAAAATCTGAGGTAGGCACCTC
>JBCDIQ010000053.1:0-20547 GCA_039024295.1 Bacteroidota bacterium
GATAAGTTCCAAGTTCCCTTGCTGGTTTTGGCCGGAATAACGCAAACTTTTGATCGGGCGATTGCAAAAGACTTAGGGGATAAATTTTCATTGATCGGGGTATTAGCCACATGTATTATTGTAGGCGCACTGTTGGGATGGATTTCTTTCTATTTCTTTTCTGCCCTACTGAGGTGGACAGGAAGCTGGCTGAATGGGTTGGCTGATTTTAAGGCAATCATAAGAATGATCGCTTATGCTATGACGCCCTCAATTGTAGCCCTAGTCCTATTAATTCCCATGATAGCTATTTATGGAAATGAAATGTTCAAAGCAGATGGAGATATCATTAGTGGGGGGATTTTTTCAAATATTATGTTCTACGGTGCTGCCTTGCTAGATGCCATTTTGGGTATATGGAGCTTGGTATTGGTCGTAGTTGGCCTTTCAGAAATTCAGCAGTTCTCCATCGGAAAGGCTATGTTAAATATGGTTCTGGCTTCGGTAGTAATCATCGTGCCTTTACTTTTGGTCGTTTTGCTTGCATCGATTTAACGACTAGTATATCATATATTTTAAAGTTTAGGTCCTCTGACAACTTCTGCGGGCGAAGTAGTCGCTGTCATGTCGAACTTGTCGAGACATCTAATAAGCATTTGAAAACCAATTTTTTATACCTTATTTGATTCCTAAATCTTGATCCAAATGACACGCTCATTAAGAGAATCAACTGAGATTGTCAAAGAACCAAAGTTTATATATCCTCATCTTATCTCCATGCGAGCCTCTTTATTTATTCTTATTTCCTTTTTCATCGCTTCCTCTTCCTTCGCACAAACAGTCACAGACGACTTTGAAGGCAATGGCAACATCACCACATGGTTTGGTGATAACTGTGATATCAATACTGCTTTTGCAAATCCTTTTCAGCAAGGACTCAATACTTCAAGTACCGTTCTGAAATACGAGGATACAGGTGCCCTATATGCAAATGCGCGTTTCCAGATACCTGGAAGATTTAATTTGACCCAAAATGCCTCCTTCTCAATAAAAATCTACGTACCCTCCAGTTCGGTAACAGGTTCCCAACCAAATCAGGTTTCATTGAAGCTACAGGACGGTGATTTGACAGAACCCTGGAGCACCCAAAGTGAAGTTGTTAAGCCAATCGTACTTGACCAGTGGCAAGAAGTTATTTTTGACTTTACCCTCGATGAATTTCAAAACCTCGACCCTTCTTCGCAAAATCCTGTGGTCCGCGACGATTTTAATCGGGTTCTCATCCAGGTAAATGGAGAAAATAACATGGATCAGGTAACGGCCTACATTGATGACGTCTATTTCAAGGATACCATACAGAATAGTATGGTATTTAACAGGCTTGTATGGGCAGATGAGTTCGATGGAAGTGGATCTATCAACACTTCAAAGTGGCATCACCAAACCCGTTTACCGAATGGAACAAGCTGGTACAACAATGAGGTTCAGCACTATACGAATCGCGTGAAGAACTCTTTTGTTGACACTGGTTATCTGCACATTATGGCTATAAAGGAACAATTTACTGACCAAGGCCAAACCAAATCCTATACTTCTGCCCGATTGAATTCCAAGTTTGCGTTTACCTATGGCAGGGTAGAAGCGCGGGCTAAACTTCCATTTGGATCAGGTACATGGCCTGCCATCTGGATGCTGGGAAAAAATATCATTGAGCCAGGTGCATACTGGACGGACATGCATGGAACTGTGGGATGGCCCGCTTGTGGAGAGATAGATATCATGGAACATTGGGGCGATAACCAGAATTTTGTCCAGAGTGCAATTCACACACCTTCCTCACATGGAGCCACTATTAATCACCGTGGACTGAAAGATTCCGACGTTTCTGATGAGTTTCATATTTATGGAATGGAATGGGCCGAAGAGTCGATCAAATTCAGTTTTGACGGTGCCACATTTTACACCTACGCGCCGGAAGTGAAAGATGCTTCGACCTGGCCATTTTTTGAAGACCAATATTTGATTCTCAACGTTGCCATGGCAGGCAACATTGACCCGTCATTTTCCAGCAGCCCCATGGTCATCGATTATATAAGGGTATACCAGGAAGGAGAGGATCCCCCAACTTCTTTTTCCGAAGAAACGCTAACACCCACACTTACCGTTTTTCCTAACCCTATCGTCGATTACATGAATGTATATGTCCCTGAAGAAACCCTTGGAAGCACAGTACACGTTTATTCTCCATTTGGCCAAAAAGTATCCAGCATTTCCCTGGATAAAAAGGAAGTTAAAATGGACTGGACGGAATATGCACCAGGCACCTATTTCCTCGTTCTGGAATCTGGAGATAAGCAGTTCACTTATCAGGTCTTGAAAAATTAACCGTTCTACCTATTTAAAGTGTTCCACCAGCAAACCCCAAATCAAATTTTGGGGTTTTATAAATTAAGATGAAGTATATCATTCCCCTACTCCTGTGCCTGAATGCAACAGTACTAACGGCACAATCCGCAGTCAATTTTCGCTTATTGGACCAATGGCAAGATACCTCCATCCAGGCTGGTGCCAATTGGGTGGGAAATGTATATAATGAAGTTTGGGGATGGCACGATGACCGTAATGGAAAGGAATACGCATTTATTGGTTCATCCGTAGGGCTTCATGCTTTTGAAATCACTTCCAATAATCGGCTGAGAGAGGTTGGTTTTTACAGAGGGCGGGCTCAGGGAGTTATACACCGTGATTTTAAGAATAAGGGAAAGTACCTCTATGCCGTCTCCGACCAATTCGAAGGGAGTTTGCAAATTTTTGATATGAGCTCCCTTCCTGACAGTTTACACAAGGTGTATGACAGCGATGAATTTTTCCAGCGGTCTCATAATGTGTGGATTGAGGGAAACCGATTGTATATGACTACTCCAAGGTTTGATGGGGATACCCTTTTAGGAGGAATGGGAATGCTAGACATCAGCAATCCAACTGATCCAGAGTTAGTTACCTATTACCCTCGCTCCCAGTTTGGAAGGCTTCACGATTTTTATTCCAGGAATGACACGGTATACCTGCATTCAGAAAACGATGGCATGTACATCGTTGATTTTAAAGATTCTTTGAACCCACAAGTTTTGGTTCATTTAGATGCCTATCCCTCCCAGGGCTATAACCATAGCGGCTGGCTATCAGATGACGGTAAAACGTATGTATTTGCAGATGAAAATCATGATACGCCGCTAAAGGTACTGGATGTTACTGATCCCACCGATCCAGAATTCATCAGCTTTCTCTGGCCGGAAATGCCGGCACCCCGGCCTGCTCATTCCTTAGCTCATAATCAGGTTTGGCTAGACCAGTACTTGTTTTCTTCTTACTACTATGAAGGCGTGGTGGTATTTGATCTGTCGGACCCTGAAAATCCTGTCGTTGCGGGTTCTTTCGATACCTTTACTGGCCAGAGTCGGATATTTTATGAAGGGGGATGGGGAGTATACCCTTTGTTGCCCAGTCGACGGATTCTGGTGTCAGATATGTCTTCGGGATTATTTTTGCTCGAATTTACGCCCATGCCCTTATCAGTAGAATTTTCAGCAAATACAGATATTCAGATTTATCCTAATCCCTTTTCTCATACACTTTCCATTAACCTACCTGAGGATCTGACCCAGCCAAGGATTGAAATTCATGACCTCCAGGGAAAACTTCTTGAAGTGTATGCAGAGATTCCCCAAGAAAATGAGTTCAGGTTTCACGCCTTGGCCCAACAACCAACAGGTGTATATTTCCTTTCGGTATGGGAAGGAAATACTCGGATAACAACTGAAAAAGTGGTTAAGCAGTAATGATTATTTCTTGCGGATAAAGTACATCACCGAGCTTCCAATCTTTGCATTCCCGCTTGATCCCATAAAAGAATTCAATCCTTTAAAAAAGGCGGAAACCAATCGGGTATTTCCATGCAGGTATTTTTCACTCAGCATACTCACGTAAAATGGGTCGAATGGCATGTGTTGCATTCTGTCGACAGTAAACCCATGCCCATCCAGCAATTGGCTCATTGACTCCGGACTAAAATGGTACAAATGTCGAGGCACATCATATGCTGCCCAATGTTCGCCATAAGCATTTGCATCTTTCGATTGGTAGTTTGGAACAGCAATGATCAATGTACCATCTGCCTTAAGAAGCTCATAGATTTTGTCAATGTACTCATGCAGGCGGTGGACATGTTCCAACACATGCCACATGGTGATTACATTGTAGGTATTAGGATTGAGTTGGAATAATTTTTCCGACTCTTCAACTCGGAGGCCAAAATTATCATGGGCTTGTTCCCTTGCTCCATCATCTGGTTCCAATCCATTCACCGTCCATCCTGCAGCCTTCATTGTTCCGAGGAACTCACCAGTCCCACAACCAATATCCAACAAGCATCCGGTTTGTAAACCAGATACATTTCTAACCAATTTCAATTTCTGACGGAGGGTGTAGTTGCGCACCCCTTGGTAGATTTGGTTGATTAATCCCTTTTGCGTATTCGAATGGGAAATGTACTCCTCAGATTGATAGTACTTTCCGATATTTGACTCATTCGGAATATCTTGGGTAAATCGATGTTGGCAATTGTTACAATGCCAAATTTCAAACGACTCTTTAGAGACGGTGTAGTCTTTTGCTATCAGGGCCAACTTAATGTTGCTACTGCTACAAACTGGACAAGTAGAATAGGTGATGACCGGAGAGTTGGTTGGATTCGCCAATGGTTCAGATTTATGAACTGCAATTAACCAAATGCCTGATTTTTGGCCAAATTTTACAAATGCTTCACGGAAAAAGGCCGTTTTCTGACAGAGTAAATAATTAAGTTTAATTTACTGTATATCAATATTTTAGGTAAAAAATTAAGCTAAAAATAGGCCGATTTTACCACTTTATATTTAACTAGCCTTACCGAGGTACAGGAAGCGATTTTTTATCGAATTCTCAAGGCCATTTTTTACCGGCCAATGTGAACCAACAGGACAGAAATGTCTGCCGCAGAAACTCCACTGATCCGAGAGGCCTGTCCAAGGCTTTCTGGCTTCATGGTTGTCAATTTTTCACGGCTCTCATTAGACAACGACTTTAATTTATGGTAATTGAAGTTTCTAGGCAACGTAATTTCGTCGAGCCTCATCATCTTCTGCGCTAACTTTTCCTCTTTCTCAATATAGCCGGCATACTTTAACTGAATTTCTGCTTGCTCCTTTACTTCAGTAGAAAAAGAAGTCAGCTTTTCAGCAAGTGTTGAACTATGTGCAATCATTCCTTCAAGGGTCACCCCCGGGCGTGTGATTACCGAAATTGCTTTCACTTTTTGTTTCAGGTCATTCGACCCAATGGAGCCCAGATATTGATTTATCTCATCCGGAGCAACAGAAGTTTTTTCGATGGAGTCGATCAATTCTCGTATGCCCTTCTGCTTTTCCTGTACCTTATTGAGTCGTTCGTCTGAAGCGAGCCCAATTTGATGGGACAATTCCGTCAGCCTCAAATCTGCATTATCTTGGCGAAGGAGCATACGATACTCCGCACGTGAGGTAAACATGCGGTAAGGTTCGTTCGTCCCTTTATTTACCAGGTCATCAATCAACACACCAACGTATGCTTGATTTCTTTTGAGCACGAAAGGAGACTCTTTTTTTACTTTTAAAGAAGCATTGATACCTGCCATCAACCCCTGGCAAGCTGCCTCTTCATATCCCGTGGTTCCATTAATCTGTCCTGCAAAAAAGAGGTTGTCCACCAGTTGTGTTTCAAGCGATAGCTTCAACTGAGTAGGGGGGAAGAAGTCATACTCGACTGCATATCCCGGTCGAAACATTTTTACCTGCTCCAAGCCGGGAACAGTCTTTAAGGCTTCAAACTGCACATCTTCAGGCAGAGAAGAGGAAAATCCATTTACATAGACCTCTATAGTATTCCATCCTTCTGGCTCCAGAAACAACTGATGGCGTTCTTTATCTGCAAAGCGTGTGATTTTGTCTTCAATCGAAGGGCAATACCTGGGGCCTAATCCTTTGATCCTTCCATTGAACATCGGAGAACGGTCAAAGCCTGACTCCAGGGTTTCATGGGTTTTTTTATTGGTGTAGGTGATGTAACAGGAACGCTGCTCTTTCAAGGGTTGGGTATCTGTAAAAGAAAAAGTACTCGCGTCTTCATCCCCTTTTTGCTCTTCCAGCCGATGCCAATCTATGGTCCGCCCATCTAACCGGGGAGGGGTTCCCGTTTTCATTCGATTGCTTTCAAAGCCTAGTGCTTCCAGCTCTGCGGTAATTCCAACTGAAGCACGCTCCCCACTTCGTCCACCTCCAAACTGTTTTTCGCCAATATGGATCAGTCCATTGAGGAAGGTTCCGTTAGTTAGCACCACTGTTTTGGCAGGGATTTCCAGGCCCAACTGTGTTTTTACGCCTACGATTCTTCGATCTTTCACTACTAATCCCGTGATCATTTCCTGCCAAAAATCCACATTGGGGTTTTGTTCCAGCTTCAATCTCCAGGCCTCAGCAAATCTCATCCGGTCACTTTGCGCCCTGGGACTCCACATGGCAGGCCCTTTTGAACGATTCAGCATCCGAAACTGAACCATGGTTTTGTCCGTCACAATCCCTGAATATCCCCCAAGCGCATCAATCTCTCGGATGATTTGGCCTTTTGCCACTCCCCCCATGGCAGGATTACAAGACATCTGGGCAATGGTGTTCATGTTCATGGTAGCAAGCATTACTCGCATTCCCATATTAGCAGCCGCCGCAGCGGCTTCACATCCCGCATGTCCGGCACCCACCACCACTACATCGTATTCAGTAAACATATTTACAGCTTATTACAACTTGGAGTCAGAGATAAATTAGGAGGACAAAGGTACAAATTCAACGCTGTTTTTCATTATACCCAGCTACTATAACCACTTTATCTCCTGGAAGGTTATTGCGCAAACAGTACGTTTATTTTCTTTCCAATAATGAAAGTTCAGCAAATATTATTTCTTGGAGGATGCCTGCTTTGACGGTTAATGGTATAGCAATACTTACAGAATTCTAAGCCACACACTATCTGTTATAAAGGGATACTATTCTTTTTATCTCACAGGACATATAACTTCCACCTGACTGGAGCAATTCACTAATCAATTCAAAAGAAACACACACTAATATCCAATCAGGACTGACAAATGGACTCATAGCTATTCCCTAAAAACAAAAAAAGGAATGTTCCACATGGAACATTCCTTTCATTATCTTGAGCAGCCCCTCCTCATTGTTCCACATGGAACAATTCTCCAGGTCTTAATTCCAAAGCCTTGTCCTCCTGAATCCTCATCTGTTCTTTTTCTCCAGGTTCGTGGTCACTGAAACCAATAAGGTGCAATAGGCCATGAGACATTACCCGGTGTAATTCATCATCAAAGGAAGTATTATGGGTGCTGGCATTGTCTTTTACCCGGTCAATACTTATATAAATATCAGCGGCCAATCCATTCGATTGAGTAGGGGAGGAAGGAAAAGTGAGAATATCAGTAAAGTAATTGTGCTGCAAATATTCTTGGTTAAGCTTGAGTAGATAAGGATCTGAGCAGAAAATATAATTCACCTGATCAATTTTGTTTTGATGAACATCCGCCAGATTAAGCAACCACATGGAAAGGAGTTGCTCATCCGCCAACTCAAAGTTGACGTCCTCAACAAAAAAGGAAAGACCAGATGACTCCATGAATCAGATGTTAAACATCATTTCTGTCATCTTTCCATCATCACTAATGGTAAGTTTATCTGATAGCTGGCCCATTAAAAATACGCCTCGTCCACCTGGTTTACCAATGTTTTCAGGAGCAGTAGGATCAGGCAAAGATACTGGATTAAAGCCAGGACCTTCATCGTGGATTCGGATCATTAGCCGATAACTGCCGACGGTTTCAATCTCTACATAGACCTTCTTAGTCTGGTCCTGTTGGTTTCCATGCATGATGGAATTGTTCACAGCTTCCGTAACTGCCACCATTACATTGGCAAAAACATCATCTTTGAACTCAAGTTCAGCGCGAACCTCTTCAACGAGTTTCTCTACTGTGTGAATAGAATTCACATCACTTGGCAACGCCAGCTGGCGAAAAACCAAAGGTTCAGCATTAATTCCGTGGTTCATGGGTTTCTTCAAGCTTTTTGTAATACTGTTCTATCAGTTGGATAAAATCACTCGAATACTCGAGCTGGTTTGACTTTAGGAGTTCTTGGCGAATTTTGTTTCTATACTCTTCACGGGAAAGTTCTTCAGGGCTTTTACGGTTCTCAACACGTCCGGTTTTGGATTCTCGTTTATCATCTAGGTCTCTTTCGCGAATGGATTTATCCGCATACAACATTCGAGTAAGAATCTTTTGCTGGCGTTTTAGCGTCTCATGGGTCAAGGTTTTGTTGAGCAATTCCGTCTCTGTCTCCCGCATATCCTGCATCACCTTATCCATGTCCCCTAGCATTTTCTTCCCATTCTTACCCATTTTCTCCTGGGCACCTTGTAGCTGCTGACGGATTTTTGCTTGGCGAGCAGCCATCTCAGCCAGCTTTTGAGCATCCATTTTCCCAGAATTCATCATCTGCTGCATCTGCTGGTTAAGCTTCTTTTGCTGCTGGCCCATACCTTTCATGTCAGAAGGCTTATTCCCATTGGGTTTGTTGCACATGGCATTCCCCTTCTTTTGGGCATTTTTCATTTGCTCCTGCATCTGTTTCATCACCTCCGCCAGCATATTGGCCAGGTCGTTAATGCCTGTCATGGCCAACTGCTGGTGGTAGGTAACCATGGGGACCTGCTTATTTCGGAAGAAATTCTGAGAATTATCCATGTTGGTGGTGATATCCCGGCTCTTATCCATCACAAATTTTTGGATCTGGAATACGCGATTCGCCAGTGCATCCAAGCTATCGCTTACCAATTCCATATCATCCTGCAGCTTTTTCTGCTGCTGGCTTTTTGATTTCAACGCAGGGTCACCATACTTCAGCGTCTTCACTTCATCCCGTAAATCTTCTTGATCAAAAGAAAGTGTCAAGAGATTTTCCAATAACTCACGCAGATCTTCGAGGTTCTGCTGGTCTTGCTGCATTTGCATCTGCATCTGCATGCTGGAAAGCTTGTCAGACATTTCTTGGAGTTTCTGCTTCGCGTTCTTCTGAGATTGTGAGGCTCCAGATTTAGACTGACGGGATTGTTTCTTCTTATTGTTTTGCATTTGCTCGGATGCATTTTCCATTTGCTCCGAGGCATCTTTCATTTCTTCTTTAGTTTTTTCTGCATCTTCCTGAAGCTCTTTCATCTGCTCTTCATCAGGTGTATTGGTATCCTCTTTCATCTCTTCCAACTCCTTCATGTCTTCCTTGATACCTTCCATCTGCTTATTGAGCTCTTCCTGCCGCTCCTTCATCTGATCTAATTCTTCCTCAGACTTAGCGTTTTCCGTCTGCTCATTCAAGGTTTCTTGCTTGGCCGCAAGGTTGTCGACCTTATTTCGCAGCTCATCAATTTTCTCCTGAACTTCTAATTGCTTGAATAACTCTAAAGTTCTTTCCAGGCTTTTCTGGATTTCCTCATCATTCATTTCAAGCTTTTCCAACTGCTCACGAATATCTTCAGGATTGAGGTCTTCCATTTTTTCCTGAAGTTCTTCCAATAATTTTTCAACTTCTGGATTTCTAAGCTCCTCCAGGAATTCGTTGAGCTCTTCAAATTTCTTCAAGGTCTCTTCAGAGATCATCTCATTTTCCTGAAGCTCTTCTTTTGTCTCCTCAAATTTCTCCTGGGTTTCTTCTAATTGGTTGAGCATATCTTGGTGCTCATCAATCATGTTCTGAATCTCCTTACGGTCATCAAAATTGAGCTGCTTTTTATCCAACAGCTTTTGCTGCATTTTCTTGTAGGCCTCTTTTAGTTCATCGGCCTTCTTCTTCATCTGGTCCAACTCTTCTTTTACTTCCTCTTGTTGCTTGCCCACTTCGTCGTATTTGGCATCAAGGGTTGGATAGATAACTTTGTACGTAGCACTTGTACTTGCCTTTGGTCCAGAAACCCCATCATTGTCCCAAACCTTTAGGAAATATTCGATCTCATCTCCTTCTTTCAATCCCAATGAAGTCAGGTCAATGGTATAGGTCAAAGGCTGAAGGAGGGTTCCTCTGTCAATCTCTAGTGGATACGCTTTGAACTCCTTATCTACATTGCTCGCTCCACCTGATTTCACAAAGCGATAAAACAGGTTCATTTTGGTAAACCCATAATCGTCGGCAATTTCAAGGTCAAGTGGTAAGTTAGGATCCAGGTCCACCAGAAAATCTTTGTTGGGTCCTAACACATATACAGAAGGGAAACGGTCAGCGATCACTTCTGCACGGTAACGAACCGTGTCAATGTTCGAAATGGATTCTGGAGATTGAAGCGAAATAAAATAAGCCAGGTCTTTCATTAACCTGGTAGAATAGGAAAACCGCTGGTCACTTTCAGCACGTTTGAATGCGCGGGATTTATCAGCTACAAAAAAGGCTTCCGCTACTTCTGAACTAGGCTTCAATTTCCAAGTAATTTGGCTTCCCTTCAGTACCTTAAAATCGCCAATGTTATCTTCCAATTTTTCCACCCCAAGATTGGTGTAATCTGGATAGCGGATCAATACCTGGAAGTTTTTGATGTAGGGACGCTTGAGTACTTCTAGTTCGTACACCTCAGAACTCACTTCTGGATTTCCTACATATAAGCTTATGTCTTCTTTTAGGTCACTTAATAGGAAAGAGAATTCTGTTGTGGATTTTTTCTGCATTTGAAAATCCATGAATTGGCTTTCCAAATCTTTTTTGGTGTACAGGTATAGCTCGGCTGGCAAGGTGTTGCCTTCAACTGAAACGTTCAGTTCAAGGTCTTGCCCAGCAATAATATTCTCTGGAAGGTCATTAATGGTAATCGAAAAAGGAGCCGGAGGTGTAAATTGCTGATCATAATTAATCAGGTGAGCACCGCTCGTTTTGATCAAGTTGGGATTGATCAAGTACGTAAGCAGAAACAACACCAATGGAATCCCCAGTAGGTATAAATACTTTCGGTTCAGGTCAAGGTTGATCGCTCGTGAAATAGAAACGGGAAGAATATCTTCAGCTTTGCGATCAATGGCAGCAAGTGCCAAAGAATTGTCAGCACTTGTCCGAAGCTGTAACAGGTTAATGAGCTTGTCATTTACTTCGGGAAAATGCTTCTGGACCATTCCTGCGATTTGAAAGTCAGAAATGGCCTGTGAAAGTTTGAATAATTTCGAGGCCGGCCAAAGCACCATGTACCCAAGGGTAAACAAAACCAGGGCACCCATGCCGTAAACTAAGCCTGTTCTGACCTGGCTGGAAAAACCAAATATTCCCTCACTGAGCAAAACCACGAAAAGGATAAAAAGTATCAGAAATCCGGAAATTAGAAATCCTCTGATAATTTTATCCTTATAATACTTTTCACGGAATCCTCTTAACTGCTGATCCAGCTGTTGTTCATGTTGAGTCTGCATATAATTTCTCTCAATCCATTAATGAGAATACATAATCAAAAATACGCCTTCGACTTAGGAATGTTTCCTATACGTCTATTTCAACCTTGATCGGACAATGATCTGAATGTACGATCTGATCCAATATGTTTGCACCGACACATTTATCTGTTAACGATTCAGTAATCATATGGTAGTCAATCCGCCACCCTTTATTTTTCTTTCGGGCACCGGCACGGTACGTCCACCATGAGTATTTGTCTGTCAGGTCTGGATGAATTAATCGAAAGCTATCTACAAATCCATTGGCCAGGAAGCCTGTTAACCATTCCCGTTCGTGTGGTAAAAAGCCAGAGTTCTTTTTATTTCGAACCGGGTCGTGAATGTCAATCTCTGTATGCGCAATGTTGTAATCTCCAGAGACAATCAAGTTGGGAACCTCTTTCCGAAGCTCCTCCAGGTACTGTTGAATATCTTCCAGGAATTCTTCTTTGAATGCCTGGCGAATTTCTCCTTGTGTACCAGATGGAAAGTATGCTGATATTACGGAAAAGTTGTTGAAGTCAGCACGCAGTATTCTTCCTTCCCGATCGTACTTTTCGATCCCACAGCCATACTCCACATGTAAGGGTTTTTCTTTTGAAAAAATAGCTACACTGCTGTAGCCTTTCTTTTCGGCAGAGTACCAAAATGTATGATAGCCCGGCGGCTTCAAAAAGGATTCATCGAGTTGCTCGGGTTGTGCTTTTGTTTCTTGAAGACATAAGACATCTGGAGATTCAGCTTGCAGCCATCCAAAAAAATCTTTTTTTGCAGCAGCCCGAATGCCGTTCACGTTATAAGAGATGATTGACTTCATCAAGTAGATTGACTCTGGTAATTAAAAACAGAAAGTTAAGATACACTGACTCAATTCAACAACCCAATTATTGAAAGAGTTTAACCTCCATAATTTTACCTCTATGCGACAATTTCCTCTTAGCCGAACTCATATTATTGCTTGCTTGGCAATCGTTATGCTTTCTGCTGGTAATCTTTTTGCCCAATCCCCAATCGGTAAGTGGAAGACCATAGATGATGAAAGTGGGAAAGCGAGATCCATCATTGAAATTTATGATGTCAACGGAAAACTCCATGGGAAAGTGGTAAAACTAATCCTTGAACCTGACGAAGAGCAAAACCCACTTTGTGACGAGTGCTCCGGAAAGAAAAAAGACCAACCCATCATCGGCATGGAAATCATGTGGGACCTGGAAAAAGATGGGGACCAATGGGAAGATGGGGAAATCATGGACCCCGACAACGGCAAGACCTATAGCTGTTATATCAAGCTGGAAAATGAAAACAAACTTGAAGTCCGTGGATTTCTAGGATTTTCTCTATTGGGCCGTACCCAATATTGGTATCGGTACGATGGAAAATAAATGAACAAAAAGCTCAGGTTATTCGGTTTGTTTAAAATGTTGCCAACCCTGGGCTTCCACTTCTGCTACTGATCCGTCGTCAAGGACAATATTTATGCTCATGGGTTCATCGGTAATTTTACCAATGACATGTAGCTGGTCATTGCCTTGGATTTTTTCGAATTCAGAAAGCGGAATGGTAAACAATAGTTCGTAGTCTTCGCCTCCATTCAATGCAAAGGTGACAGGACTAATCTTAAATTCTTCTGCAACCGAAACTGCCTGATAATCGATGGGCAATTTATTGGAGTAAATGGTGGCACCGGTTTTACTTCCCCTACAAATGTGATGAAGCTCACTAGCGATCCCATCACTGACATCAATCATGGAAGTAGGTTGAATCCCCAACTCACGAAACTTTTGAATGATGTCTCCTCTCGCTTCCGGTTTCAACTGTCGACCTGCGACGTAATCATAGTCACTCAGGTCTGGCTGCATGTTGGGATCTTTAAGGTACACCTGCTTTTCCCGGTCTAATATCAAAAATCCCGCGTAAGCAGCTCCCACATCTCCACTTACACAAATCAGGTCATTGGGCTGGGCGCCACTTCGGTACACCACTTCATTTTCGTTCGCCTCTCCCATTGCCGTAACTGAAATAACCAGTCCCTGCTTTGAGCTGGAAGTATCTCCTCCCATCAAGTCAATTTGAAAACGATCACAAGCAGCTTTGATTCCTTCATACAATTCTTCCAGGGCTTCAACTGGAAAACGGTTGCTCGCAGCAACTGAAACTAGAATACCATACGGTATGGCATTCATGGCAAAAACATCACTCAGGTTCACCATAACGGATTTATACCCCAAATGACGAAGCGGAGCGTAAGCCAAATCAAAATGGACGCCTTCCAGTAATAAATCTGTTGTAGAGACCAACACTCGGCCATTTCCAATCTGGACAACGGCGGCGTCATCTCCAACTCCTTTTAATATATGTTGGTGACGAGGAGAAAAGGATGTTGTCAACCGATCGATCAATCCAAACTCTCCGAGTTGTCCAAGTGGCGTCATGCCTGCAGGTGCTGTATCCATGTGTTCTGTATTGAATGCAAAATTACGGGAAATTCCTGTACTTTGTTGGCGCATGCCAGAACATGTAGTCTAAATTCATTTTCATGAAATATATCGATACCCATTCCCATTTATATAGTGATAAATTTTCAGCGGATCGTCCCAAAGTAATTGCCCGAGCACAAGAAGTATTGGAAGCTGTTTTTCTTCCCAACATCGACCTGGATTCTGTGGAAAGCATGCTTGCTTTGAATCACCAGTATCCTCAGTTTTTCTTTCCCATGATGGGATTACACCCCAGCCATGTGAAGGAAGGTTTCGAATCTGTTCTGGAGAAAATGAAATTACTGTTGGATGATCCTTCCCAGACCTATTATGGAATCGGGGAAACGGGTATTGATCTCTACTGGGACAAAACAACGCTTCCTCTCCAACAAGCTTCTTTGGAGATTCAGATAGCTTGGGCAAAAGCTTATGGCCTTCCCATTATCTTACATGCGCGTGAAGCAATTGACGAAACATATAAGGTGATTGCCAAACATCACGACGAATCCCTCAGTGGTATTTTTCATTGCTTTGATGGTACTGTTGAACAAGCAGCAAAAATTAGAGAATTGGGTACGTTCAAATTGGGAATCGGGGGCATTGTCACCTATCGAAAAAAATTCCCCGAAGTGGTTCGTCAAATTGGGTTAGACCTACTGGTATTGGAAACAGACAGTCCATACCTTGCTCCCAAGCCGTTTCGAGGAAAACGAAACGAGAGTTCCTATACCTTATATATAGCGGAGAAAATCGGTGAGATTTTCGATATTCCTCAAACAGAGGTAGCAGACATATCCAACCATAATGCAAGAGAAATCTTTGTAACAGCTCCTCTACCCGTGTAACCTTTCCTGGTATTGCCCGAATATATCCTCCCAACAGAGTTGATATGAATTGGAAAGAATTTTGGAACAAAGCAGCGATAGAAAACTCTGCGCCAATGGCACAGGTAGGGAGGATCAAGTCTGGAGAAATCGTGGATCAGGAAACTGTCCAACATATTCTCTCCCACATTCTGCAGCAATTATCCCTGACTCCCACAGATACCTTATTAGATGTGTGTTGTGGAAACGGATTTTTAACCCATCACTTGGCAAAACATTGCAAACAAGTAACTGGGATAGATCTCTCAGTTCAGCAAATAGAAATTGCTGCTGAAAATTATCACAGATCAAATATTGAGTACATCTGCGGTGATGTTTGTGATATCGTAAAATATGTGAACCAGTCATTCGATAAAATTAACCTGTATTTCTCCTGGCAGTATTTCGATACTTTCTCAAAAGGAGAAGAGGCATTCATTCAATTGTGGAAGCTGCTGAAACCTGGAGGAACCATGTTTATTGGGGATGTGCCGTTAAAAGAAAAACTGAATGTTTTTTATCCTACTCCTGCCCGTCAGGCAACTTATCACCTCAACCTGATCAGGGGAAAAAGTGATATGGGCAAATTCTGGGCTGTTCAGGAAATGGAGCAACTAGGTAAGGCAGTAGGCGCAGAATTTAGCTACACTTCTCAGCCAGATACCTTACCGTATGCACATTACAGGGGGGATTTCCTCTTCAAAAAGCCAATCTGAATACTTTTCTTACAGAAGATAGTTTGAAGTAAGAAATTCTTAAAAAATTTACTCAACTCCTGGATGAGAATCAATCCCAATGCTGGTTATTCACATTAAAAATGATAAGTATCATAAATAACTGAAAATCAGTATAATAACAAAAAAAGGCTTGTTTTGGTCATTTTTTTTGTTTTAAGGCAGGCAATAATCTTTATACCTCGAACGTTTCGCATCTAAATATCTGATAATCAGACATTAATGTTCAATATTATTTTTTGGTCTCTTCGACCGTCCTCATTTAAAATTCTAAATGGACTTACCGTTCACCGATAATTAACAGTCGATCATCGGTAAATTACCCCAGTTTGTGTAAGAATAAGCATGAAAAGTTTGGCTACAAAAGCTCAAAAAGAAATTTGCTTAAGTACAATGAAGTATTTGTTGGAGCCCAATATATAGTTTCACTATGCATTGACTAATGGGAATATTGGGCTAAAGGGTACGAAAAAGGTTAGTCTTTGGTTTTGGTAAGTGCCGATAGTTGATCAGCCATCTTTTCTAACAGAGCTCTTTGAGCTTCTAGTTCGGCACGCATGGTGTTGTTCTCTTCTTTAAGTTGTTTTAGTTCTTGGAGCAATTTTGGTGGGGAAGCTACACCGAAACGATGGTCTTGGTTGGTTCCTTTTAAAAAAATAAGCTGCTCCCCGCTTAGGGCTTCTACAAGACGAATGGCACGTGCCATATCTACATTAATTTGCAGTCCGTTCCTTTGCGAATAGAAAGCCCATGCCATTTCCTCGCTTGGGCCGTTGGGTATTCCTGAAAAGTTATGGGGAGAGATTACCGTTTGATTGCCTGCCGCATCAAAAGGGACCAATTCGTTGCCGGAGCGCAATAATCCAGTTTGATTGGCCACAGCGGTTGCTGCCCCACTTACAATAATATTTCCATTAACATGTAAGCGGCCTTCAGGGGAAGTAGTGCCTATCCCTAGATTACCCGAACTGTTAAGGACCATTTGTGCACTACCTCCCGCGCCTGGATCTAAAGCGGTATCACTATGGGTACCTCGGCGAAACCAGGCAAAACTATTGTTTGTTCTAAAATATTGTGTGTTTGTCTGTACACCAATACCATATATACCTGTACCATTAAATAAATTGATCAATTGGCCCCTATCGTTATTCCCTAACTGTAAAATACCATCTAGTCGTGCATTACCAGGACTATAAATACCATTTATAAATTGCCCATTTTGATTTAAACGAAGCCAGTCGTCATTCCCTCGAATGGCCAATTTGTCATTCATATACAGTATGTCGTTCAAGGCAATATTACCCTCAACATCGAGACTTTGGGTTGGTGTATCGGTACCAATGCCCAATCGGCCATTAGATCGTAAAGCCATTAGGGCGGTGCCTCCAGCTCCAGGATCGAAAGCAGTATCGCTATGTATTCCTCTTCTAAACCAAGCAAAGTTTCCATCGGTTCTGAAATATTGTGTAGCAGATTGCACTCCAATACCATAACGCCCGTTATCATAGCCAAGATTGAGCATCTGCGATCGTGCAGTCCCCAGTCGAGTTATTCCATCAAATCGTACATTACCAGGAGTGCAAACGCCATTGACAAACTGTTGGTTCTGATTTAAACGTAACCAATCATCATTGGCCCTTAGTGCTATTTTGTCGTTCATATAAAGGTAGTCGTTCAAGGCGATATTGCCTTCAACGTCTAGACGTTGGGTAGGAGCAGTAGTACCAAGACCTAGGCGACCACTAGAGTTTAAGATCATTAGGGCAGTACCTCCTGCACCAGGATCTAAAGCAGCATCACTATGGGTACCCCTTCTAAACCAAGCAAAACTATTGTTTGTTCTAAAGTATTGTGTGTTTGTTTGTACGCCAATACCATATACCCCACTACCATTAAATAAATTAATCAATTGCGCTCTAGCGTTATTCCCTAACTGTAAAATACCATCTAGGCGTGCATTACCAGGACTGTAAATACCATTTGCAAACTGCCTATTTTGATTTAACCGAAGCCAGTCGTCATTCCCTCGAATGGCCAGTTTGTCATTCATATAAAGAAAGTCGTTTAGTGCGATATTGCCTTCAACGTCTAATAGTTGTGTAGGGGCTGTTGTGCCTAAACCCAAACGCCCACTACCTCTCAAGGTCATTAATGCTGTTCCACCAGTCCCGGGATCTAAAGCTGTATTGCTGTGAATTCCATTCCTAAACCACGTAAAATTACCTCCTGTTCTAAAGTATTGCGTGCTATTTTGAATACCGATACCGTATCTACCATCAAAACCTAAAAAGTTGATAATTTGCCTTGGACCAGTTCCCGCCATGATTTGACCATCTACTCTCAGGTTATATCGTGTGTACACGCCATTCCCAAACTGCCCACTTTGATTAAGGCGTAACCAATCGTCATTGCCCCTTAAAGCGAGTTTATCGTTCAAATACAGATCGTTGTTTAGCGCAATATTTCCTTCAACATCTAATCTTTGTCTAGGTGAGGTGGTGCCTAAACCTAAACGCCCATTAGATCTGAGGGCCATTAAGGCTACTCCCCCAGCACCGGCATCAAAGGCGGTATTGCTATGTGCACCCCTGCGGAACCATGCAAAATGGTCACTTGAACGGTAGTACTGTGTGCCAGCCTGTACACCAATGCCAAAAGCTTGATTACTTAAATTGATTCTTTGCCCTCTTGAAGTAAAATTGATATTTCCCGAATTACTCATTAGGATATCATTGTTCCGCATCTCCAAATCCTGAGTAGCTCTGTGGTTCCCGAGATTATCTCCGAAGGTAGAAAGCGAACTTAAATTGACGCTGTTACCGCCTGTTATTGTTAAGTTCGTATTGGAAAGCGATAAGGTTTGTCTATCACTATCATCACCCCAGGAATAATTGCCACTGCCATCGGTTTGTAACAGTTGTCCTGCCGTTCCCCCCGTAGGAAGTTCAATTTCGTTGTTTGGATCTTGATCGGCTCCTGTAAGTTCCCAGGAGTCTCCATCCCAAAAAAAGATAAGACCGTTGGTCGTATTTACATTGAGGTCGCCAAGGTCTGCTCCTATGGGATTGGTAGTTCCAGGAGCACTCACTAGGGTACCTCTGAGTACTTCACAGTTACATTGATCTTCTAGTGATACTGTTAATTGGGCATGAATACCTTGGAAACATAGGCATATCATTATAAGTCTGCTAATTCGCAGAGGAGCTATTATCATACTTGATTTGGGTCTGTTTGGTCACACCACAAACAAGGCATCTGTGGTAATGCAAAAATCTCTTTTTTAGGAGTCATGTACTAAAAAATGTTGTCAAGCTTATGAAATAGCGATACGTGATCCAGGAGAATTGTAGTAAGCTCTTTAGTACTTCAAGGGAAAAAGAATTTTTCAATTACTTACCGGAAAGTTTTTGTCGAGGGCTTTTGAGATTGGTAGTTTTTAGGCGTAACTATTGAAGTGTTATGGTAATCCTCTTACTACAAAAGAAGAATTGGTTCAAAGTTTTGGGGGTTTTAAAGAAATTAAGCAGGTTTTTAGGTTAAAAGATTGCTACTTTTTTGCGGATGTGTTTGAAGTAAATATCAGAATATTAAGGGTTTTTCTAGTAATTCCTTTAATTTTTGAAAGAACGATGGATATAAACGCTCTTTTTCGTAAATTATGTTAATCGAATAAAACACTACTATTGTCACGTTTTTACACATACTTATTGGGAAAAAAATCACTCTCATTTTTCTTATGGGTTTGCTGCTGTATATCAGGGTGGTCGCAACAAACCGAGCTATCTTTGAATTTGGATGAAGTTTCTCTCAAGGAAGCTCTTGAAGTTGTTGAGGCGCAAACGGACTATCGATTCTTCTTTCAAGACGATTGGGTAGCCGATATTAACGTAAGCGTGAAAATGGAAACTACCGATGTAGCACAAATAGTCGCTGCACTTCTGGAAAAAACACCGCTCAACTATCATTTTATTGACGAAGAGAAGAGAATTATCCTTTTACAGAATACCATAGTCTACGATGAATTGCCAAGATCTTTCTTAAAGCAATCAAATACTATTGAAAAGCAAGAAGGTAGTTCGAATATAGATCAAGGCGCACAACCCACTTTTTATGCAGATAGATCAGTAGCGCAGCAGCAAAAACGCCCTCCAGTATTAATAGGGAAGGCCGTTTCCGGAGCCTCAAGGAGTAACTACACCCTTTCTGGTAAAGTTTTTAATAGGCAGAGTGGGGAGGTGGTACCTGATTTAACCATAAGGCATCTGCAAACCAATAACGTTGTTATTACAGATGAGGGAGGTAATTATAAGCTAGAACTTAGACAAGGACGGAATATTTTAAAAACACGGGCCTTAGGAATTCAGGATTCCGAATGGGAAATCTTTATGTTTAATGACGGCACTTTTGATTTTGTTCTAGAAGAAGGTCTGCAACAATTAGAAGAGGTTGTTGTAGAGGCGGACGCTGTTAGTAACGTCAAAGAATCTGAAACAGGAACTGAACGGATTGATCTAGAGGAGTCTAAAAATATACCACTGGTGCTTGGAGAACGTGATTTATTGCAAGTAGCTAAAGCGCTTCCGGGAATTTCATCTGCTGGTGAAGGGGCCACTGGTTTAAATGTTCGTGGTGGAAAAACTGATCAAAATTTGGTATTGTTAGACGATGCTGTTATTTACAATCCAACACATTTTTATGGCATTTTTCAGGCCTTAAATCCCTTTACAACCGAGTCTGTAGATATCTATAAAGGCAGTATTCCTGTAGAATATGGAGGTCGCTTATCTTCGGTGTTGGATATAAAAAGTATAGATGGTAATGTCGAGGAGTTTTCCGGAGAAGGTTCTATTGGGCCTGTAACAGGTAACCTGGCTTTGGAGATTCCTGTAAAAAAA
>JBCDIQ010000054.1:0-20463 GCA_039024295.1 Bacteroidota bacterium
AAGGCCCAACAATTCCTACAAAACCTCAGACGGACCTTCATACAAGTTAGGTGCAACTATCACAAGCAGCGGCAGCCTAGAAGGATAGCTCAAACCACGTTGCGCACCGCATGAACAGCCACGTTGTTCAGCAGACCCTAATTACGAAAAATTAGAATCGATTCGATATAAATTGGTTCGTGAAAACGAAAGCCCTGTATCTTATTCCCACATTCTTCGGAAGTTCAAATGGCTACCGCCAGAATTTACCCTTCACCTTTTCATCTTGCCCTTTAATGCCCACACTGGACATAATCCCGCTTAGCATGATCTTGCCCCAAAAGTTGAACATAGACCGGCCGGGATCTCGTGGGGTTTCGATACGACCGATACGCAGAATTCTTCGGTTGGGGTTGTCAGACTTTAGCACGAATGTATTGGCCATGAAGGTGACCAGCCCCTTGTCGATGACATTCACCTTTAAGTCTCTGTATCGAAAACGCATCTTGCCGGATGCTTCCTCTTTATTAGCTTCAACCGAAAAGTACATCCCATCCATCTTTCCCTGGTTCACCCGCATAAACAGCAGCGGTTCAAGCATGGGGTTCAGGGCGGTTAAATTCATGGTATCTGCAGAACCGTATAAAGTGAAGGCATCATTTTTATCCTGTTGATCAAATCTGAAAACGGCCGTGATATTACCTGCATCCATTATCCTGAGGCGAGATTTTAATTCGGCAACCACCACTTCTTTGTTCGGAGTCAGGATAGGTTGATTGGTAAAGGGAGAGAGATTTGCCTCTATGTTTCCGAAGGAGATCCTTCCAGGCAGGCTACTTTCGGGCATTCTTTCAAAATAGGTAATGCTTCCCTTGGTTACCTGTAGGCTGTCTACGCGTGTGTCCCAAGGAATGAGTTTTAAGGCTTGTTGGGGGGTGGGAGGGCGACGCGGAAGGGTATCCGGCCTGTGTTTATCTCTGAATACTTCCAGCGAAGGAGAATTGAGAATGATGCGATCTGCCCATAGTTTGTCCTGAGCTAATAGCCCTGGCAGATTTACTTGTTCGAGGGTAACCTTGGGGATTAACAGGTCAATTCGGTCAGTTATGTCCCCGTTTACCCGTCCAAACTCATAAAACCCATACCGGGGTTTAAGCTCAATTTCTTTCAATGTCACAGCTTTTTCGCAGCTTTTGACTTCAATACCTCCTATGTTAAGGTAATACATGCTGTCTTCAAGCGGAACTGAAAACCGCTGAAGTTTACAGCTCATGTCCTTTGAGAAAAAATATTGGTTTTCCACTCCGGGACCCAGTTGGTCCAAGTAAAACTGTTCGAGTTCAAGCTCAGCATCGGGAATGAGGTACAGCCTTTTTCCTTCATGAAGCCGTTCAAATTGAACTTGCTGGGCACTTAGGGATGAGATAGCGAGCCGATCCAGAAAAGGTTCAATGTAGGGGTACAAATCTGGCGTAAGCCAGTTGCCCGTTTGGGTCCTGGGTGAAGGGCTTGTTTCGTCAGTGGTCATATATTGAACCTTGGCCCCAATGGCCCTGACCGCTTCAAGGCGGGCTTCCCGGATCATGTACCAGTCTGTCAAATCAAATCCCTGGAGTTCCAATTGGGGAGCGAGTACTTCCACCATGCGCGATTGTTCCTTGACAGGTTTCAGGTAAACCGAATCCAGTAAGAGAACAGAAGTTGAAGTGTTGAGGCTTATTCCGCTAAAGCTCAGCTCATAGGAGCTATCGGATAGCATAAGTTCATAGCCTGCTATGTCAAAGTTGAGGTCCACATCACCTAGTGAAAATAAATGTTCCTCATGTTGAGCTGCCACAGGATCAAGCCGGGCCTGATACATATTTAAGGTGATGTTTTCCGCATCCAGAAACTCAGTTCCCTGGTAAGGCAGAAAGCTGAACGAACCTTCATTTAGGTTCAACTTTTCAATGGAAAACGAATTGAAAAAGCGGTTAAGTCCGAGGTATCTCTGGTTTTTGGCGAGGGAATCAAGGGTTTGCTGAGTTCTTTGGGGAATGTGGTGCATCTCCACACTGGGAGCAAGAAACTCCAATTGCTGCCATTGAATATCGCTTCTTTGGTACATGGAATAGGGAGAAACCCCGGTTGCTCGAATTTCGGGCAGGAATCCAGAGAATGTGGTCCTTTTCCCTCGCTCTTCCCTTCTGGGCCTTGCGATCAACCAGCAAGACTTTAAGGTAAGGCTTTGTTGTTTTGCGCCATACCTTAGGGTGGTGATAGCCAACTGATGCAGGCTATCAGGAAGGGGAACCTGAAGCGAGTCCAATTGAAACTCTAAGTCATCGGCAAACAAAAAATTATCTGCCGACATGGTGCTAAGAGAGTCCAACTGAAACCCGGTCAGCAGCCCAGAACAAGAAGGCAGCTGGTAGTGCCACACCTTTCGGCGCTGTAAGTTGAGCTTCGCATCTTCTATGCTAACCTTCCCAAGAGAAATTTCTGTAAATATATCCTTTACGTAACGGTAGAGGCTATCAATTTCGAAAGAAGAAGCCGAAGTCCTGGGATCCATGGGGAGTTGTAAGCGGAAATTTGGAGCAGCCATTCTGAGGCTGTTCCCAGAAAGTACGCGGTCAAAATAGAGATCTGTCCCTTGAAGGCCGGTCAATTCTAGCTTTGGGACGAATAGGTCGTACTGATGGCGGGTGGTATCCTTTTTTCTGGAAGCGGTTGGGCGTAAGACCAAAGAATCTGCATAAACCAAAGAATCCTCCATGGATAAGCCCAGCTTATTGATGGTAAGGGTATGACTGCTATCTGGAAGCATAAAGGTGTAATCCTGGATATCCAGGTTTACATCAATGTCTTTGGCATAAAACAACTGAGCTTTCCGCTTTGCAGCTCCCTTATTTACCTCCAGTTCCTGGATGGCTACCTGGATATCGCTTGCTTTGAAGGCTGTCGAGCTGTTTTTATCCCCTACATTCAAGTGAGTAATCCCGTCTTTGATGAGGAAAGACCTGACCTTTAAGGTATCCAGAAAAGGTTGTATAGCTGGATAAATGTCCCAACTGGTAAGGCGGTCCACATCCTGGCGTTGGAAAACGGGGAACCCTTGCATCTGAAGGGCTGGTTGCTGAATGACCACCGAGTCAAGGCCCATCACACGGTCAAACCAGATACTTTCTATATCAACCCCATAGCAAACCAGGTTTTGCCATTCACTTACAAATCGGTTTACATCACCTCTGCGCTGCCTTTTGCCTGATGTTAGCTTCACTCCTTTTGCCAGCAGCACCCTTGATTTGGAAGAAAGTGAAAGTGAATCCAATCGGAAATTGACTTTAGCCTCCGGTAAGTGGACTTTCAATCCCGCAATTCCTGCTTCAATATTTTCAGATAGAAACAACTTTTTTGGCCTGAAAATCGAATCGAGTCTTACGTCTTCGAGTACCACGGAAGCATCCTCTAGCCGGATTTGTGGGAGAGAATCCTGCTGGTTGAATTGGGCGAATTTTGCATGCGCCAATTGAAGTTGTCCTACCTCCACCTTTCGTAAAAACGGAGAGAGCGCGCCAAACCATTTTTTATGTAATTCGTGGAGGGAGGGCAAATTCCGGGTATGTACCTGATTTGTCGCTAGGCGTAACTGGACATAGGGCTGCAGGATGCTGATTTGCCTGAAGGATAATTCCCTATGCGAGAGTAAGCTGCCAAAATTGACGCCATTTACTCGTACCTCAGGAAGGTCGAAGTGCCAAGGTTTGCCAACTTTTACTGGGCGAATACCTATTCCTCCCACTGAAATATTGCTATCCTGCGTGGAGACAGCAAACCTGTTTACCTGAACCTCATAGCTGCTGTCGGGTAAGGTCCAACGATACTTGTCTATCTTGGCGTTGACATCAATTGAGGCAACCATTATAGGAAGCATACTGGCAGATTGCTCAGCGGTGTCTGACAGGTAAATATCTTCTGCTAGCAGCTGAATATGGGTAATGGTCAGTTCCTGATTGAGGTCGTCATTAGGAGAATGGTAATGAAGTATGCCGTCAGCTACTTCAATTTTTTCCAGAAAGATATGGGGCAGGTTGCTTTCTTTCAGCTTGGGGATACTGTCCTGAGCACTGTTTCGGTGATAAATATGAAACTCAGGGCGATCCAGAAAAAGATTACTGAGGGCCAACTGCTTGGAATTCCAGCTCCCCCACACATCGTTGATCAATAATTTGAGTTGATCCGCTTCAATCGCTACCGAGGATATCGTGCTGTCTTTCCACTCAGAACTTGGATACAGGGCGGGCTTAACCAGCTCAAACTTACCGCTAAGCAGGCTCAATCTGGCTTTTTCACAGGTGAACTGGTATTGGTTTTTAGTAGCCCCTGCTACCCATCTGGCGACTTTATTTGCGACGAACGGCCCTGCATATTTGGAACCGATGAGCTGAAGCCCAACTGCTACCAATGCCAGGCTGCCGATGGCTATTAGAATGCGCTTTCGGGTCTTCTCGGTCATGAATCGACTATTGGCACAGGTAAAGGAATACCTTGTGCATTGAATACAGGCCGGGCGTAAATAGACAAAAATAGCTGTTGTAATTGCCTAGAGTCTCCCTCTAACTTACTAACCTGTTGTGTCATGTGGGAGGTAAAAGCGTCCTTTTCCTCCTTGGTATAATTTGACGTGAATTTTGGGCAAGGCAACAAAGCGTCTGCTGCTACAAAATTGGTTGGCCAAAGTTTGTACGCCTGTTGAATTCTGGTGTCAAGCAGTTTAATTAAACGCTGAAACCTTTCTCCCTTTTGCCGATAGCTCGCTATTTGTTCTAGTTCCTGCCGGGAAAGCTGCCGGGCAAGTCCTAAATGAATCCGTCCTTTAAAATCCGTAACACCCGCCAGTAAATTTTTCAAATCCTCTCTCTTGCTGCGGGTTATGGGCAATCCCCGTTGTTGTTGGTAAACATGTTTTACCTTGTAAAGGTCACAAGGTTCATACTCATAGCTAATGGCCATGGGCATGATTTTGAGGTTGCTTAAGTTCTCAAGAAAGGTTCCTTTTCCCATGTCCAGCATCTTCACCAGCCCAGTTTCTGTGGTATCATTTCCGTCCTTTGCACGTCCATTTCGGTGTGCCAGCCAGATGGAAGTATGTGCTTGGGTAATTTTGTGCTGAAGGTAGTGGGACAATTGCTGTGCTGCTTCGTATTGCTCCCTGCCAACCTGATCCCTGGCAATGGTGAAGCTGCGGTTAATCTTGGTTAAATCTGTGATGAGGGAAGAGATCAGCAAATTGCTTCCAATCCCGATCTCACAGGTTTCCAATTTATGCTCTACCAACAGAATATTTAGAATGGCAGAGTCAAGGATGATATCTCTATGGTTAGAAAGAAACAGATAGCCTGTATCACTGGCTAGTTGCTCGAATCCTTCATAAGTCAGCCCCGTTGCAGTCTGTTTTACAATAGACCGAATGGCATGGTGGGTCATTTTGTGTTGTACATCCCGAACACTTTTGCAGGACCTGGCCAATTCAATCAGTTGGTTGTGGGACTTCTCGGGGAATGGAAATGAAAGCACCTGAAAAGTGAGGGGATCACTGATGAGCCGTTCCATCACTTCGGGTACTTCAGCATCCACATACGGCCGCATGCGTTCAAATTCAGGGGGGTTGGATGTCATAGCTATTTCCAATATACGACAATATTCTCAGGTCAAAGTCGCAAAATAGTCATTTTATCATATGATGAAGAATGATTTGGGAATCCTTGCTGAAAAAGTGGATGTGGCATTGGACCAATAGGTGCCTGAACGTTTCACGAAACCCACCGACTATCAGTAGCACAACCGCGTCCATTTGAATACAAAAAAAGCTGAAGCCTGTATGTTCAGGCTTCAGCCATTCCTATTCGGGCAGAAGTGTTCTACCAGCTAAACATGGGGAAATCCGCCATGAAAGTATTCACATCTGTTTTCAAATCAGCCAATTGGCTTTCATCTCCCTGACTCATCAGCCCCCTGTCGATGAAGTCGGCAATTGTCTGCATGTTATAAGCCTTGAGGCCTCGGGTAGTGAGGGCCGGGGTACCCAATCGGATACCACTTGTCACCATCGGTGTTTCTGTATCGAATGGAACCATATTTTTGTTAATGGTAATGTCTGCCTTAACCAGGGTATTTTCCGCATATTTTCCGGTCAATCCCTTGTTTCGCAGGTCAATCAACATGCAATGGTTATCCGTTCCACCGGAAATGAGTTGGTACCCCTTCTCTACCATGGCTGTTGCAAGGGCTTGTGCGTTTGCCACTACCTGCTCGGTGTACGCCTTGAATTCAGGACGAAGTGCCTCCCCAAATGCCACTCCCTTGGAAGCTATCACATGCATTAAGGGGCCGCCCTGGGTGCCAGGGAATACCCCACTGTCCAGAATGGAGCCCCATGAACGGGTGGTTCCCTTCCTTGTTGTGACTCCGATGGTGTTGGGGGTATTTTTGCCCACCATGATGATGCCTCCACGTGGTCCGCGAAGGGTCTTGTGGGTGGTTGAGGTCACAAAATGACAGTGTGGCAGCGGGTTATTCAGCAGGCCCTTGGCGATTAGGCCGGAAGGGTGCGAAATATCTGCCATTAACACGGCACCTATCTCATCTGCAATTTCGCGGAAAGTGCCATAGTCCCAGTCACGAGAATAGCTGCTGGCACCCGTAATGATCAGCTTTGGCTTATGCTTCAGGGCCTGGTCCCTTACCTGGTCCATGTCTAGAAGTCCCGTTTCCTTCTGTACGCCATAAAAGACTGGATTGTAAACTTTACCAGACATGTTCACTGGCGAACCGTGGGAAAGGTGGCCTCCGTGGGACAGGTCAAATCCTAAAATGGTGTCTCCTGGTTTAAGTACCGCCAGCATGACCGCCGCATTTGCCTGGGCACCTGAGTGGGGCTGTACATTTACCCATTCTGCACCAAATAATTCCTTGAGTCGCTCACGAGCGAGGTCTTCTGCTTCATCTGCAAACTGGCATCCCCCATAGTATCGCTTTCCTGGGAGGCCCTCTGCATATTTATTCGTCAAAACACTCCCCTGCGCCAACATCACCGCATCACTGACAAAGTTTTCAGATGCAATCAGTTCGATGCCTTCATGCTGACGAGTTTCTTCTTTGCGAAGAATGTCAAACATGGGATCGGCCTTTAAGCCTGCAGGAGAATCTACCACTTTGGAAATGGACATATGATATGAGGAATTTAATTTTTTACAAATATACGGCTTTTAGTCCTCGTGGAAAAAACCGTGTAAAGTCGGAGTCGTTTTTTGCGCAAATCCTGCACCAAAAGCCTGACATATTTCTCATTTTTACCCTACCTATTTTCAATTTCCTATGGGCTCCATGAAAGTCATCAGTGTTTCCATCCAAAAAGGCGGATCTGGTAAAACTACCACAACGGTTAATACCGCAGCTGCGTTGCGCGAACTCGGCCACCGTGTCCTCCTTGTAGACCTTGACCCTCAGGCAAACCTTACCCAGGCACTTGGGTACGTAGATGAGCCAGAAGAGAATATTTATGAGTTGATCAATAAACAGGCGGCAGGTGATAGTTATCCCATTAATAACTACATCTTTGATGCAGAGGATTTACACCTGATTCCTGCATCGCTGGACCTTGCCAATTCTGAACTAGAACTGGTTTCTGTGTACGGACGGGAAAAAATCCTGTCGGATATCCTGAAAAAATTGAAGAACTCTTATGATTTTGTGTTCATAGACTGCCCTCCTTCAATTGGAATGCTTACCGTTAATGCGCTGAATGCCAGTGATTATGTACTGATTCCGCTCCAGGCTGAATTTTTGCCGCTAAAAGGGGTAATGAGTTTCATGAAGACCTTCAAACGCATAAAGAGCCAGCTTAACCGCAACCTTAAGCTATTAGGGATCGTGCTTACGAAGTATGACAAAAGGAAAACAATGAACCGGGAGGTGTATGAGCAGCTGATGGAAGAGTTTGAACAGGAGGTATTTGAAACCCGGATACGAAGCAACATCGCACTGGCCAAAGCCCAGGCTGCGGGGGTAGATATTTACAATTATGCCCCTAGTTCAAATGGGGCCAAAGATTACCTTGCACTTGCAAAGGAAGTCGAATATCGTCTCCGGTAAGGAGGGGGAGGCTTTAGCGGGATAAAAAATTCCCTGAAAGCAAATTGCCTTCAGGGAGACCAAAAAATTAGCTAAACCAGGATAAGAATTCGTAATATATTGTCTTACTTTTTGTAAAGTACGTAATTAAGTTTCAGTTGGTTAGGACTTTCGTATAAAAAACCTTACAAAGTTCTAATTTTTACTTATTCCTTCATATACTGTGCCAAGATGAATTATTGAGCATTACAATAATTCGAAATTCTATCCGCAAGACCCTAATGAGCCGAATAATTTGCATGAACCTGCCCGCATTTGGTCATGTAAACCCCCATTTGGCAGTTGTAAAAGCCTTGACCCAATCGGGTGCTGAAGTTGTTTTTTACACCCATCCAAGATTTAAAACGCGTATCAACTCAAGTGGGGCTGAATTTCTGCCCTATCCTGTGCCCACTCAAGTAAATATGTTTCAACAGCGAAACATCTTTCGAATGGCCCGTTGTCTGTCGGATTTTGGGAGAAAAGTAATCCCTGCCCTTAGAGCGGAAGTTGCTGGGCAGCAAGCCGACCTTATCATGTATGATGTAGGCTGTGTGTGGGGGAAGGTAGTCGCGAAAGAGCTTGGTTTACCTTCTGTTGCCTCCTGCCCCATACTGGTTCCGGATGGAGCTGCCTGGAGTTACTGGCATCGTATGCTCCCCAGGTACCTTTCAGCTTTATGGGAAGGTAAAAGAGACCTGTATGCATTCAAGAAAAACGCCCGTCATTTTGAGCGGCAGTATGGCCTTGAGGGATATTCAATCCGAAGTGCTTTTCACAATCCTGCGGACCTTAATCTGGTGTATACCTCCAAGTTATTTCAACCCTCTTTTGAGAGGGTTCCAGAAAATTATGCATTCGTAGGTCCGGTAGTAGATATGGACAGAGATGAGGAGGAAAGCCTTCCTGATGAAATCAATACTGATCAACCGATTGTCTATATATCTTTAGGTACAGTAGCATCCACTGATCGAATCCCCATATATCAAGCCTTATTTAAGGCCTTTCATGACCTTCCTGTTCAATTGGTCGTTTCAACGGGGGGATTAACAGATTTTTCATCCTTAGGGACCATTCCGGCTAACTTTTTACTGAAAGATCACATTTCTCAGTTGGCGGTGTTGAGGGTGGCCAGTGCTTTTGTCACCCATGGGGGAGCAAATAGTGTCCATGAGGGATTACTGTTTAACCTGCCTCTTTTGGTGATTCCCCAGACATTCGAACAAACCCTGAATGCTCTCACCGTGCATGAAACAGGAACTGGCCTCTATTTAGGAAGTCGCCTCCCATCGGCTGAGGCCATGAGGAAGGCCTTGCAGCAACTGTTGGAATCGAAAACGTTTCAAAAGCGGATTCATGAAATGAAAGAAAGCTTCCTTTCAGCAGGTGGAGCTGAAGAAGCTGCCAGGCTGGTTCATGAAGTAATAGAAAAAGGGGCTACTTCAAAGAAATAGCCCCTGTGGTAGGTATTGGCCTTGAGGCCGGATTATTTGATTACGACGCGGATTTGCTCGTTGAAACTATCGAAGTCTGTAATCAGGAGGGTATAAACTCCTGCAGGGACCTTGGTTCCGGGTGTGAGCTGGAACTCAGATTCTACTTCGCTTCCACGAACAACCATTTCTTGATACACCTCTTTTCCTTCCATGGAGATCATGCGGATTTGTAGCTGATCGTTGATGGAATTTCCTACCACTCTTACGAACAATTGCTCGCCATTTGAAGGGTTAGGATAAACAAGGGTAGATACACCAATATTGGAAATCTTAACCTGAACTACAGGTGAATAGCTGGAAAGACCACTCAAATCCTGCTGCTTGATTCGGTAGAAAGAAACGCCTTGGTTTGGATTCCAGTCGATGCTGCTGTAGGTATCGCCTTCACCGTTCTGTGAAGTTGAAGCAATGCGGTCAATACTGCTGTAAACCATGCCATCCAGGCTGCGCTCTACTTCGAAAAATCCATTTCCATCTTCAGAAGCGGTTGCCCAGTCAAGGTTCACCACTCCATTGGAGTAAACAGCGTCAAAGCTCAGCCATTCTACAGGGAAGGTATTGTTGGCCAACGAGGTAGAACCAAATGTTACCGGAGTCAAGGTAGCTGGCCCACCAATTGAAGTCCCGGAGGTAATAGAACCCGTTGCACCAATTCCTACAGAACCTGTTGTACCCGCCTGGGTAAGATTAGCCCAAATGGTGTTGGTGATGTCGTATCCAGCAACGGTCAAGTCCATTAAGTCATCAATGCCACTTGCAGAAGCATCTTTCCAGAAAAGGGTAGGAGTCACGGGTGTGCCAGTTAGCTGCGCAACGACCCAGTATTCCTGTGGGCTAACGTTATTGAGGTCTACTGGCAGACTTGAAATGTCTGTGAATTGAGATTTGAAGTACTGAGCTGAAACCTCTGCACTTGGTCCTGGATCAGAAATACCCAAAGGAGCCCAGCGACCTGCATTTCCAAGAGGGAAAACGAAAGCACCAGTACCTAATTTTCGTACAGGTCCATCCACATAGCTGGTGGTTGTACCCTCATTTGATGTAGCTCCATCAGCGATGGTCAATAAGTTTCCGGAAGGATTTACGATGCCATTAATCAAAATCAACTGGCCATTTACCGTCACATCTCCTGGCATATCAAGCATAACGCCAGAGGTATTGTTGATTTCAATGTTCTGGTAGGAGAATACGTCTGCTCCAGCACCTGCTACTACATCAGGAGCAATGGACTGAGCACCAGACATTCCCTCGTAAACAACGCTGGCGTTATCTGCAGAAGCGAGTGCGCCAAAATTATTTGAGCGAGTAAACCCGTCCCGTACAAATAGTTCGGGGTCTCCTCCTAACATATCAATAAGAACATCACCATCACCCTCTGCATACAGGTCTAACAACCCTCTCGCACGCATGATTCCATCATCAATAATAGAGATGGTCACCTCCTTACCAATCAATTCGGAGCGAATCATGGTCATGCCTTCAGTGGTAATCTCAGCTGTTTTGTCCAAGACAAAATCAATACTTCCAGTTCCAGCAGTTCCGTTTAGAATGGTCAGGTTACCCTGGGTATTCAGCTGGCAAGGATCAGCAAAACGGTTATCTCCGATCAAGAAGTTTAATTCAGCAGAGGCAGTATTGGTGAAGAGTGAGTTGCCCCCAACATTGATTTGGCCTTCTCCTTCTATTTCAGCTTCAAACTGATTTCCGCCAGCCACATTTACGGTGAAGTTTTGCATCACGTTCAGCCTTGAACTGTTTTTAACGTCAAGCTCCAAGCTGGACTCTGTAGGATCTGATCCTAAGTAATCATAAACAAAGTTTCCTGTAACATTGATTTCACATACATCGCGCAATTCTACGGAAAGTCTCTGGTCAAAACTGTTAGCTGCATCGCGAATAACGCTCATGTTTCCTCCAATGTTCAATACTGCGGTAGCTACCTGGCTGTTGTTGATTCCTACCCGAATGTAGGCACGGTTGTCAAAATTCTCTCCCCGCATGGTAAGGTCTCCCGTCACATTGAGAACAACGTTACGGTACAAATACAGGTAAGAGTTTCTTCCGGTTCCATTTCCTCGGTTACTAACCTCTACAGAGTTAATTGTAACAACGGAATTTACTTTACTGAGCTCAACCTGGTGTAGAATGATGACATCATCTCCTGCACCGGGAATGGTACCGGTATCCCAAGTGGATGTCTGGGACCACTTACCATTTTTTTTGGATGTGATGACCGCTCCATCTGCCTCCTGAAAGGAAGCAACCAATAGCACGGCCGTCAAAAGAAGGGATTTAATTGTAAAAAAAGTTGAAGAGTTCATACGCTAATTCTATATAACTGACTTTAGGTTCAAGAATAAAAGAGCGAAATCAAGGTTATGGAAAGTTAGGGAAATAGCTTGAATTTCCTATTACTTCTAACATCGAAACAAAAATAAAGCCAAAAAAGCCAAGTGTTGAAATAAGTTCAGCTTCCTTTTGTAGAGAGTTACTCCTCAGGGACTTATGTAGCTGCCATATGCAAAAAAAGTTGAAATTTCTCCTTGGTTTCAAAAAAGTGCTGGAATAAGAACAGTAGAGCCAATAAAAAAAGATAAAATATATAGGTAAATCCTACACCTTATTTAAACGATTTATACAGGTGAAATGGTTGGGTTAGGCATGACTTTTCCTAGGAGGAGCTGAGATTTTTTAGGCCATTTAATTGCCACAATTGGGAACAATTATCCTCCAGATAGATAAAACAGACCAAAAAATTCAATAATTTAGATTAATTGAATTATTCCTAGATTTAGAAAAAGCACTCATATGGGAGATTTGAATGTTCGGGCAGTACGCGACGAGCAAGACTACCGCGACTTCATGAACTGCATGTTAAAGGACCTTCACGCTTTGGAATACATGCTCAAGGAAGGGTGGTTTGAATCGGGCATTACCCGGATTGGCGCGGAACAGGAAATGTGTTTGGTTGATCATCGACTTAAGCCTTCCCATCACAACCTGGAAGCACTGGAAAAAATTGACAGTTCCTATTTTACTACGGAGTTGGCCCGCTTTAACCTGGAAGCTAACCTTGATCCATTGGAATTCCGAGGAGACTGCCTGTCGGTAATGCATAAGCAGCTGAAACGGGTGCTGGAAGAAGCTCAATTGAAAACCAAAGATTTAGGTGCAGACCTCTTGCTGACCGGAATTTTACCTAGCATCCGTCGAATGGATGTGGGCATAGACAAGATCACGCCCCTTGCAAGGTACCACGCCCTGATGCAAGCGATCCAGGCCATGCGTGGTGCCATGTTTGAACTCCGCCTGGATGGAATAGATGAACTGAACGTAAAGCAACAAACAGCTATGCTGGAAGCATGTAACACCAGCTTCCAGGTCCATTTCCAGGTATCACCGGATGACTTTGCCTGTTTATACAACATTGCCCAGGCCATTACGGGTCCTGTGATGGCAGTGGCGGTAAATTCTCCCATGCTGTTTGGACGAAGGTTGTGGAAGGAAACCCGGATTGCACTCTTTCAGCAATCCATTGATGTTCGCGTCTTCAGTGAACACATTCGGGATCGAAGCCCACGGGTAACTTTTGGTAATAACTGGATCAAGAATTCAATTACGGAAATTTACCAGGAAGACATCGCCAGGTTTCAGATATTGCTGAGGTCAGATGTGGACGAGGATGTCAAACAAATGATCAAGGAGGGCAAAACCCCTAAACTTCGGGCACTCAACATCCATAATTCGACAGTTTACCGATGGAATCGCCCCTGTTATGGCATCTCGGATAACGGGAAGCCACATATGCGAATCGAAAACCGCATTTTTCCTGCAGGTCCTTCCGTACCTGATGAAATGGCCAATGCTGCCTTCTGGTTAGGGCTGATGAATGGGATGAGAGACTCCTGCCCGGATGTCACAAAAAGAATGACATTCGACCATGCGAAAAGCAATTTCTTCGCTGCTGCCCGTTTTGGATTGGACACAAAGTTTACTTGGTTTGATGGGCAAAAAATTACGCCAGCCCAATTGATTTTGGAGCAATTGCTGCCCATCGCCCGGCACGGATTGGAAAAGGCCAACATTGATGAGACAGACATCAGTACCTATCTCGGCATCATCGAAGCAAGGGCTGACTCTGGTCGAACAGGCTCACAATGGATCCTGGATTCTTATGACAAACTGGTAGAAGAAGGTAGTTCAAAAGATGAAGTGAGTACTTTTATTACTGCTGCCATCCAGCTCAACCAACAGCACGGGCGGCCTATCCATACGTGGGAGCTAGCCTCTACCGATTACATCGAATATCGGCCTGATGGAATCTTGGTGGAGGAGTTTATGCAAACGGACTTGATCACCGTTCAGGAAACAGATTTGCTGAGCCTGGTCACCAACCTCATCAATTGGCGTAAAGTCCGCCATATTTTGGTAGAAAATAGGGAAGGCAATTTGGTGGGACTTGTCACTGCCCGTGCGATTCTTCGGTATCACGCCAATCACCAATTTATTGGAGAGACGGAGAAAGAAATGACCACCGTGGAAGAGGTAATGAGAAAAGAGCCGGTTACCATTGAACCGGAAGGTTCCATTATGCATGCCATGGAATTGATGAACACCCACCGCGTAGGATGCTTGCCTGTGGTGAAGGGAGATCAACTCGTTGGCGTTATTACCAAATCGGAGTTTTTGGAAGTGACGTCGAATTTGATGCGCCGGCTAAGTAGAAAGTAGCTTATTCGTTGAATTGGAATTGTCGTCCTTCAGACCACACTTGCTGCCCTTGCTTCGTTTCTTTAAGAAATGAAACAGTGGGTACTATTCCTGGTTTTACATTTGTCCGGTGCATATGCACTAGCACAAACGCCCATCCTTCCTGAAAATGGAGGAGCAGGGATTCCTGGGCCTGTGGCAGGCTCCTTTGGGATTTATTGGCAGGTAGAGCCAGGGGCAATCTCCTACGAGTATGTGCTGACGGATAACCCTCAGTGTTTTGTGGGATGTCCAGGGGATACCCGACAGCAGACGGTTGGTTCTCTTGGAGCAGTCGAGTTTGACCTTCGGGACTCGGTTTGGTACCAGTGGATGGTCAGGGCGAAATTTCCAGACGGAGATTCAACGGCATGGTCAGTGGTTTCCTCTTTTTTAACCCTCACCCCTGAACTTGGGGCACCGTTGATGGTGTTTCCCAATCCTGCTGTATTTGAAATCAACCTCAAAATAGACTGGGCGGTAGCTACCAATGTAAAAGAGGTCACTGCTGTAATGCTGGACGAATGGGGAAGGGTGGTTCAACCGCAATCGAGGCTTTCCAACGAACTTCCCCTGGCAAGGAGCAGGTTCAACCGTTCAAATACCATCCGGTTTAGGTTGGAAGGAATGCCTGGAGGTCGGTATTTCCTAAAGGTCATTCAACAGCTTGACGAGGGAGAAACGGAATCTATCATACCATTTGTTAAGCAGTGACCTTATCCATTGCGCTGATCTTTTCCCCACATCAGGCTATCCCTGAGGTTGTTGATGTATTTGGTGGTAGACATGCGGAGCAACCTCGCCTTAAAGTCTGCTCGCCTCACAGCAATCGAAGTATGCGTCTCCACCATCTCAGTGCGCGTATCCAGTGCCACAAGCACTTCCCCCGACCGGGATTCGATTTCAAATGAGACCACCCAATCATCCGGAATCACCACCGGGCGGACCGTGAGGGAATGAGGGGCAACGGGTGTGATGGCAAATGTGCCAGAACGAGGGAAAATAATGGGGCCGCCACAGGAGAGGCTGTAGGCCGTAGAACCGGTTGGCGTTGCTACGATGAGGCCATCCCCCCAGTAGGAATTGAGCAATTCTCCATTGATGTACGTATGTACCGTGATCATCTCGTTGGTATTGGCCTTATGGATGGTAAGGTCGTTTACCCCGAAATTATCTCCCACAAAAAGGCCTGATGGATTGGACACTACCGAGAGCAAAGATCGCTCATCAATCCGGTACATATCTCTGAGAAGTTCCTCAGTTGCTGGAATCAGTTCTTCTTTGGTGATGCTTGCTAGGTATCCCAGCCTACCGAAATTTACCCCCAGGATGGGTTTACTCATGCTGCCAACAAAGCGCACGGCTTCCAGAACGGTGCCATCACCCCCTAGTGAATACATCACCCGGCAGTCACGAATTTCTTTGGCTTCATGAAATGTGGAAAACGTAAGTCCATGAAACATCTGGGGATAGCGTTCCAGCAAAGTGCTATGATAGGTATGGAGCAGGGTAAAATCAATGTGCCGTTCTTTGAGGTACCCCAAGAAGTCCGCCAAAGTGGCGATATCGGTGTTGTCAGACCAGCGGCCAAAAATCGCTATTTTCATCTAATCGATACACTGCCGTGAAGGAAAAATCCGCCTTCCTGGAGGTGGTTCCAGCTGTATTCCAGCCGAAGTAAATTATCATAAATGCCGATGATATTCAACCCGACTCCGAAACCTGTGAGCCATCGGTCCTTGAAAGTGTTGTCAAAATTACTGATGGTTTGGTCGCTTACGTAGGCCACATCTGTATAAGCGGTGAGGTACACCCCAAATGGGAAATCCTGGAATCGTTTAAAGGGAACCCAGTCGGCATGCACCATTTGCCGGGGAAACAGGGCATATTTCCATTCGGCCTTCGTCATTTGTACGTAGGAACCATCAATTGCGTAAGGCTGGTAGCCTCTGAGGTTATAGCTGATCCCAGGAAAATCCCCATTTTTCAGCCCAATAAAGCTCTTTTCAAAAAAAGGAAGCTCCTTGCCAAATGTAAGAATGTGGTGAAAACCGTAGGCAAAGTTCCATTTTTCAGACAAAGAAATGTGGTGGGCCCAGGTAGCACCGATCTTGGCGAAGCGTGAGGTGAAATTTCCCGGGAAGCCTGCCTGCCTAAAAAAAACCTGGTACCTGAATCCATTTAGCGGAAAACTCCGGATGTCACGCTGGTCATTCACCAGGGCCAATAACAGGCCCGGATAAAATTCCCGCCCATTTGCTGTGGGTACAAAGCGCTCAGAGAACACATAGATGGAATCATCAAAGGTGAAGTCCTGATAGCTCAGCTGTAGCAACAGGCTTTTTCTGGGGCTGAACCTTTTGCGAAAGGCTAATTTCCCCACATATGATCGCTGTAGTGCATTTTGGTCGGTACGCCCCCATTGGACAATGCCCGTTTCGGTGCCGTAGATAAGTTCTTTTTCATTGATATAATCGAAGCTGGTGATGAGGTCAATGTTGGGCTTGGGGAAGATGGCGGGGCGGCTAAATGTGGCATTGAACCGCTGCGAAAACCCCAATTGTCCCCACACCACGAGCTTGTCATTTCGGCCGGTGAAGTTTGCCCAATCCATGGTTAGGCCGTAAGACAATCGCCTCAGGTTTCTGTTTTGAAAAATGTCATAGGTGTTACGCTCCTCAAGGACAGCATGGGGAAATACAAATATGTACCATCTTTCCTGTACCGAAACGGTTACAGAAATGGTCCTGTCTGCTATTTCCGGGACCACCTCTACCCGGGTAAAAATCCCCAGGTTGTAAATATTTTGCTGGTTGGTGAAGAGCAGGTCCTCCAGTCCCTGAAAACTAAGTTTATCCCCTGCTTTGAAGGTCATCTCTCGAAGGATGACTTGAGGAAATGTCTTTTTATTACCTTCAATGGATATGTTGCTGACCGTAAGGGTATCTGGCTGAGCAAATAAAACCGTGCAAAGCCCCCAGCATCCCATGAGCAGAGCAGCCGTGCAACGAAAGGTCATATATCGAGGTACTTCATGAGGGCATTATAATTTCGGCGTGCATCGTCTGAACTGGATCTGCGTCGGTAGGTTTCCATAACCTTGTAGTCAAACCGTTCGAAGGCGGCAACCACTCTGTTGGGATCCTCTACATTTACCTTGATCGTAATTTGAATGCTGCCTTCATCGGGAAGCACTTTGAGGTAGAATGAAAGAATCTTTGCGTCTGCAGATTCTGCGATCCGACCGATTTCAGAGAGGACATAGCTGTTTTGAGGCACCTGAATCACCAGAATACTACCGGGTTCCTGTACGGCAAATTGGTCGCCAAGGTGACGCAGCAAATCCTTGAGGGTAACTACGCCAAGGTATTCCTCTTCCTCACTTAAGACAGGGATTAACTCAAGCTTCAGGTTGCCCATCACCTGAATCAATTCATAGATATGCTGATTCGCGTGTACATAGGCACTTTTCCAGCCCACATACTGAAAATCACTTACAAAGGCATCCAGATCAGCGGCATCCAGGAGGTCATTTTCTGTGATGAGGCCTTTAAATGTTCGGTGGTCAACCACCGGCAATTGATTGAGTTTGAACTCGCCCATCCAGTCCAGGGCATTGCCCAGGGTATCAGTAGACTTGACGGGCGGTATACTATCAGATATCAGATCTTGTGCGATCATCTGGCAACAGGTTCAGTATGCTTGTACAAAAAGGATCGTAAAATCCGGTTAAACTCTTCGGGCTGTTCCATCATGGGCGCATGGCTACAGTGGTCAATAAAGTGTAGCTCCGTGTTCGGAATCAATGCGTCAAATTCATATGCAACCCTGGGAGGTGTAATATTATCATTCAAGCCCCATATGAGCAAGGTTGGAACGGAAATCTTACCCACTACGTTGCGCATGTTGTGATTTTGGGCAGAGCGCGCAAACCTCAGGATGCGCAAGGCAGCCATGTTGTCATTCACAATACGGAATACCTCATCCACCAATTCTGGTGTGGCAGTATCTGGGGAATAGAAGGTGTATTCCACCCGTTCTTTCACATATTCATAGGTGCCTCGCTTAGGAAAACTGCTGCCCATCCCAGACTCAAACAATCCAGAACTCCCGGTTAAAGTGAGGGTGCTAACCCTGTCCTGATTTTCCAGGCAATACATCAATCCTATGTGGCCTCCGAGTGAGTTCCCCAGAAGAGAAATGTTCCTCAGGTCTTTGAAGTTGATGAATTCATACACGAAACTGGTCAGGCCTTCACAGGTAGGCTTGAATTTGCTCTTTTCATAAATGGGCATCAGAGGAATCAAGACACGAAAGTCTTTTGAAAATTCCCCAACTACATCCGCAAAATTACTCATAGCACCAAACAGGCCGTGCAGAATAAGAAGGACGGGGCCTTCTCCTTGCTCGACATATTCAAAGCCCTGCTCTTTCTTGATGAGGTTCTCCATGAATTTCTCCTATCAAAGGTAACTTGCTACAGTAATATAAGAGGCGAAAGGAGACTACCAAATTACACGGATTATGGCCTATGAACAAATCTCCTTTGGCTGTTTCCGTACGCTCAGGATTGCTCCGTTGGGAGTGCCAGTTGGTTGGATGACAATATATCGGTTTGGGATAGCCAGTTATAAACTATTTTTTCGCCCCCTTCTGATAAAATAGACTCAGGATGAAACTGTACTCCGGCTATGGGCCTACTTCTGTGTGCCACCCCCATAATTTCTCCTGAGGTGGTTTGGGCGGTCACATACAACTCAGCAGGTAGACTTGCTGGTTCAATGACTAATGAGTGGTATCGCATCACGCGTAAGGGATTTGGCAGGCCTTCGAATACAGAGGTTCCTGTGTGCAGGATATCAGAGGTAATCCCATGCATAGGGCCAGCAGCTTTCACTATTTTACCCCCTAGCATATGCCCGATTACCTGATGGCCCAGACAAACGCCTAAAATCGGAACTTCGCTGGTACGGATAAGCTCACAAGAAAGTGGGCTTTCTTCAGGTCTGCCTGGCCCGGGAGAAATGACAATTCCCTCCGGGTTGAGGTTATACACCTCCTGCAAACTTATTTGGTCATGCCGAATCACCTCTACCAGAACATGGCGCGCGATTACATCTGCCAGGTTGTAGGTAAAGGAGTCATAGTTGTCAATTAGAACAATCACTTGCCAAAGATACGACGTTTTCTGGCGAAAATTGTGCAACCCAGCTTGAAACCTGACCTTTGGCTGGCAGGACATAATGCGTAATTTTACCCTATGAAAAGAATTGTGATCTTGTTGATGGTGCTTTTGGCCCTCGTGGGACTGTACTTTGGGGTCATTCATGAAAAGGGGGGCTCTACCCTTGATCAGGAGGATGCCATGTTTGCCGTGGAGGATACAGGTGCCGTTACCCGAATCGCTTTATATGAATACAAAGAAGGGGCCTCCACCAGAAGCATCGTGCTTGACCGCACTGAAGGAGGGTGGCAGGTCAATGGCCAGTATCCAGCCTTTTTGCCAAGGGTGAAAAAGTTTATCGAAACCTTGCACTTGATCCGGGTTCGTGCATCCCTAAATGAAGAAGCTCAAGCGAACGTGAATAAATTTCTGGAAATAGACCATACGTTGGTAGAGGTATTTGCTGGAGATGAGCGAATCAAATCCTACCTGGTTGGGAGTGCTACAAAAGACCGCAAAGGAACCTTTATGTGCATGCGGGACAGCGATGTGCCTTTTATTGTTGACCTACCGGGCTTACCGGGTTATGTGAAGACTCGGTACCAGATGGGACTGGGAAGCTGGCGGGAAAACCTGTTGTTTCGGGCTAGTAAAGAAACCCTTGAAAAGCTTGAAATAACCTATACCACAAACCCTGAACAGTCCTGGTCCATAACAAAAGAGGAAGCTGATTGGAACCTTTCGGCTAGCAATGAAAACTTCGATGCTGATAAATGGGGCAGGTACCTGGAAAAGTTTAATGGACGTGTGTATGGAGAGTCATTTGCTGATGCGAGCTATCCAGGCAAACTGGATTCTCTTATGGAACGCCCCGCTGATATCATCTTTCACCTTAAGGTAAGTGAGTTAGCTCCGCAAACC
>JBCDIQ010000055.1:0-20449 GCA_039024295.1 Bacteroidota bacterium
GGCAGTTGTTGAACGATTTGCCACTTGGGTAAATCTCGTATAAGGGTGACCCCGAACTCACCGCTGCCATGGCCGGCATGCGGACAAATTTTCATTCCTCCTCCAAAGAATCTTCCAATGCCCACAGCCATTAGGTAGGCAGGGGTTAGGTATTCGGTTGGTCCAGCTTTGACATGAAGGGTTGGGTAGGTATAGGAAACCAAGCCTTGGAGCAGCCCGGACAAATAAGACAACTTCCCGAAAGGCATTTTCTGCAAATACTTCTCAACTACATAGGCATCGAACCCAATCCCTGCCACATTTAAAAAATATTGTTTCCCCTGTTTATTTCCTTGGTAAAAGGTTACCCATCCTAGGTCATGAAACCTAAAGTTTTCAGAATTCAATAATTCAATCCATGAATTAGATTTTCGCGGAATACCTAAACTTCTTGCCCAATCGTTGCCGGTACCTGCCGGGTAAAATGCAAGCCTGCAGGTGGTAGATTCCATGTCTGGATAGGCAATTAAGGAATTAATTACCTCAAAATTTGTCCCGTCTCCACCTATCACAATTAGGTCCCGAAAGTGGGCTTTAAGGGCCGTGGTCACCTGTTCTGCAATTTTCCCTGGACCTGGAGATTCAAATATTCTGTAATCGATTTCGCTGGCTTCTAAGCCCGATCTTAGGGCTGGCCAGGCCTTCAAACCCCTTCCTTTTCCTGCTGCAGGATTCAAGATTATGGCCCATTTTTGGTCGGTCTTCATGGACAAATAATTTAATAGAATATTTTCATCATCTGTCAAGAATATGAAAAAAAACAAATCTCTATATGCATTTTTTTCTATATTTGATGCTTAGTTGCGCGTTGCAACCCTATGAACCATAACTGTTTAATCATTTTTCATTGCTATGATGAGACCTTCCTACTTACTAGTTGCGATGATGCTATTAAGCCTTGTAGGCTTACAAGCACAACCTTATGACGTCACATTCCAGGTGGACATGAGCCAGGAATCAAATGTGACCGATGTTACTGTTGCAGGCAGCTTCCAGGCTGCTGCAGGTTTTCCTAATGACTGGACGCCCGGTGATACTCCTTTGTCCGATATGGATGGAGATGGTGTGTACACCCTGACTGTTCAGTTGCCAGCCGGTACCTACGAATACAAATTCCTTAATGGTACCGCATGGGGTACGGATGAAGGCGTACCTGGCGCTTGTGCAGTGAACAATAACCGTGAAATGGTTATTTCTGCCAATACTATTCTCCCAGTAGTATGCTTTGGAAGCTGTGACCCTTGTGTGGCCCAGGTAGATACTGTAAACATCACCTTTGCAGTTGATCTCTCCAATGAGACACCTGATACTGCGGTAAGTGTTGCGGGTAGCTTTCAGGCCGCTGCAGGTTTTCCTAATGATTGGACGCCTGGCGATACACGTTTGACAGACCCTGATGGAGACATGGTATACACCACAACCGTACGCCTGCCTTCAGGTACTTATCAATTTAAGTTTGTTAATGGTGTTGCTTGGGGAAAAGATGAAAGCATCCCAGGTGCATGTAATGTCGGTGGAAACCGTGAATTGACTGTGGGATCAGCTGATGACACCGTACGTTTCTGTTATGGAACTTGTGATGAAATCTGTGCGCCTCAACTTCCTCCTGTAAATGTTACCTTCCAGGTAGACATGAATGACGAGATTGTTGGCCCAGGTGGTGTATTCATCGCTGGTAACTTCCAGGACCCAAACTGGCAGAAAAACCTTGATGGGCTTTCTGACATGGATGGAGATGGTATCTATGAGTTTACTGTTTCTTTGGTTCCTGCAGAGTATGAATACAAGTTCTTTAACGGAGACTACAACATGAGTTCTGACCCAATGAATACCGATATCTTTGCTGAGACTGGCAATTTTGCTGATGATGGATGCGGTATCCTGAACCCATTTGGAGAGTCAAACCGCCTTCTGGACCTTAAAGGACAGTTAAGCGACACCACCCTTCCAGCTTATATTTTCAATACTTGCCAGCCTCGTAATGTGAGCATTGAAGACGAGTTGAATGCAAATGGCAGCTTGAATGTATACCCTAACCCATTCAGTGACTTTGCAACCCTAACCTTCAGCAATCCCCGCGCAAAAGCTTATACCATCACCTTAAGCGATCTTACTGGAAAAGTTGTACGTCGTATGGACAACATTACTGGTGAGCAAGTGGAAATTGAAAAGGGTGGCCTCAGCAATGGTATCTACATGATGACCATATTCAATGCTATTGGAGACCGCCACACTGAGAAGCTGATCATTCAGTAACCTGAGGTAGTTGTAAAATATTTTGTTTAGTTGAAAGCCCTGCAAGTTATGTACTTGCAGGGCTTTTGCATGTGGAAGAAAACCAAGTTCCAGTTTGATTAAAATCACTGAATTAGAGAACCTTTGTCATGCGATTTAGGGGAGTGGGATGGGTAATTCAATAGGTGATAGAACACATGATTCAACCACCAACTCAGAGGGCTATGAAAAAAATATTGTTTCCCACCGATTTCTCATATGCTTCGGATAATGCTTTAGCGTATGCCTTGCAACTTGCTCAGGATTGGCCAGCAGAACTGTTGGTAATTCACTCTCGTGAACCTAGTCTGGTAAAAGCTGCTGCTGGTTTAGGTGCTTTCCAACCTGAACAACCTGGGGAGTCTCGTGCGCCTGACCTTCTGCCACACACCCAAAAGTTGATCAGTAAGCTGCTTGCCCCGAATATGCCTCCTCCCCCGATGCGCTACCTCCATGTCCTTGGAGACCCCGCTGCTGAAATATTGCTTCACGCTGAAGAGCAACAAGCAGACATGATCGTAATGGGAACCCATGGGGCGGGGGCCGCACAGGCGGACTTACTTGGCAGTGTAACCCTGGAAGTCATGGCAAAATCAGAGGTGCCAGTCCTTGCAGTTCCTCAAGAGGCTACCTACACCTCCATCAACAGGATTGCATACGCCACTAACCTGGGCCTTGAAAATAAGGAAGCGGTTAAAGCACTCTTGCTCATGGCTGGATTCCTCGATGCGGAAGTGACCTGTGTGAACGTTCGGACCACAGGTACTTTCTGGGGGGCCGAGCAGCGCAAATTGTATGAAGAGCTTTACAACCTCAGTCAGCAGACCTCTGCCCTTAAATATCAGGTGATCCAGGGAGATCAACTAAGGCCAGTACTAGAAAGCTTCATTCGAGACCAGAAGCCTCAAATTTTGGCCATGCTGGCACATAAAAGAAGCTCAGCAGTCACCTTCTACCGGGAAAGCCTCACAGCTCATATGTCTCTCTATCTTCAGGTTCCAGTCCTTGCCTTCAAAAGCAAATAGTTTTACCTAAACCCCCTCAAAAGATGAAAACCCTACTAGTTCCTATAGATTATTCTGATGCCGCCAAGAATGCCTGTCACTATGCAGCCAGCTTGGCAGCCCATTTCCAGGCCAAGATGGTATTATTCCATTCTTATGTGCTAGCCCCAATTGTGCCTCCTTCAGATCATTATGGCGTCCCCAGCGTAGAAGGAGTAATGCTTGAACAGGAAGAGAAAAGAGCTCAAAAGTACATGGCAGATCTACTCACGGAGCTTCCTGACGATATGCTCTCAAATATCAAGGTGGAAATGGAACTAGGAATTGGACCTGCTTCTGAAGAAATCCTGGAAGCAGCAGGAAAATTTAATCCTGACCTGATTGTAATGGGCATGAAAGGGGCTGGGAAGCTTGAGCGGGCCTTATTTGGCTCTACCTGCGCAGCCACCCTGCAACAGTCCCCAATCCCGGTATTGATTATTCCTGAAAATGGTTCCTTCAAGGGATTCAGGAGCATTGCTTATGCGACTGATTATAAAAAGGAAGACTTTGTCAGGTTGGATTGGTTGAATCAATTTGCCGAAGCTTTCCAGGCGGTCGTACATGGGGTACATATCCGTCAGGAAAACACCCAGCGTGAGCTGGTGGCTGCCAGTGCGTTTAAAGACCATTACAAAGGGGAAATCATGATCAACGAAATGGAGATCAATACCCTCAGTGCTGACAATGTGGTCGAAGGACTCAACCATTACTGCCAGCGACACAATGTGGACTTGTTGAGCATGCTAACCCACAACCGAGGATTCTTGGGCCGAATGCTGGTTCATAGTAACACCAAAGAAATGGCGGAAGAGACAGAAGTTCCCTTACTGGTTTTCAGAATGGAATAAGGTAATTAGGTGTTAGGCGTGGAACTGGCAACAGGCCCGACCGGAGCCATCGCTTTAACAGGTTTTCTCCTTTTCCTGACACGAATCATCAACGCACCTATAACTGCCAAGAGGCCGAACAGACTTACAACCCCAGCCCAGAAAAGGCTGGGGTTGTTGAGTTTGAAGAGTGAAATAGCCAGCTTAGGAGATAACTGGCCAAAACTGTTTTTGGGAAATTCCAGCTCCAGGAAAGCCGTTTCAGCCGCTTCCACTTGAGTGGGAAAGGCACCACTGCACTGGCCATCTATGCAAGTAAGGGAAAACACTTCCCGCTGGGTTCGACTTTTCTGGATGACCAGCTTGGCACTAAGTGGTTCTACATTAGGAGGGATAATCACTTCTATCGCACCTTTTGATATAGGAGCGGCGGTAATCGGTTTGAGTAACAACGTCAGTTTGGATGTCCCTTCAGCATTTTGGTGCAATCCATATTGGGTATAGCTCCAAGAATAAGAATTAATTTCTTCATACGGCCATTCGGCCGCTTTCATTTGTCCTCCCTCTAACGTAACAAGCGTCCCTCCTTTAAAACTGCTGACAAGGACGGAATGGGTGGTCCCTCTTTTAGCATGCTCCGGAACAATGTCACGAGGAAAAAGCTTCCGTGCATCCTGCCAGGAAGATTTGTCGTGCTTTAGCATGATTGGCAGAGAGGTAACCTTTTCTGGAGGAGAAAGAGACGAAACGGCAAATTGCTGGGACCCACGAATTTTCCCCGTAGGTTCCAATACGTACACAAAATTGCAATAGTCGTAAGTCCAGCGGTGAAAATAGGCACCATAAGATACCACGGGTATATTAAAAAATGCCGGATTAATACCTTCTAGCAAAAAGGAGAGATTTTCCCCTTGTACCTTCTCAAAAGTTGCTTCAAAAAAACCTGCTTCATGAATTTCATAGTTCGCCAACATTTGTTGGCTGCGAATCCCTACTGCTTGAAGATCTTGTGGGACATATCCTTTAGGCAACCAGGCCCTGAAATTGATTTTTTCATAGGGTTCTGGATCATTTTCATCCAACAACAAAGGCCACAAAAATCGGGAAGAAAGCAATTGGGTGAATCGAATCCCGTGATTTACCTGGTAGGTGAGCAGTACATCTAATTCATCCCCTGGCATGAACCACTCCTTATCTTTAGGATAAAGGCGCAGTCGGTTAGGTGAGACCTGTTTGACGTTAACCTCTATCCCTTTTGCAACAGCATTTTCAGCCGTTGGCCCAATTATTTCCGTGGTGGCATAGGGCACCTCATCCTTTATGGCCCTGTCAATGTAGCGTGTAGGTCGAACGAATCCTGCCTTTAGACGCTCTTGGACTTTAAGGGTTGCGGCTGGCGTGATCACAACTTCCATTCCCAGCTCCCTAACAAAATAGGTTTGAGCATTAAACCTGGGAGGAAGGGGAGTTATATCGAAGTAAGCTTTTGGAAACCGTAGGTTGAGAACAAAGGGCATTCCGGGTCGTAGGGGTTGCTTATTTTTCCCGAAGACTAATCCCCATGTCGTTTCCAATTCAACAAATTCCTCCGATACATCAGGACGGCCAACATACCATGCATAATTATATTTTGAAAGGGTTCGAGAATCCAATAGGTTAACCGTAAAGGATAATTCTTTGATGCTATCCCGAAGGTCTGTACCGATTATGGGCCAATAAAACTCAGACGTACGGTCGAAAACCCGTACCCCTCCGTGGACCACATAGCTAAGCTGAAACCAGACATAGCCGGAATCGAGGTGTTTGAATTTCGGGATCCTAACCTCAGTCCAGGTGGTATGCTTCTGTGCATTTAAGGGTCGTCCATTCGAAAAGATAGAGTCTAGTAGAACATTGTAACTCCCTCCTTCAGGCAGAATTTTAAATGCCGAATCAGGTACCATGGCCACCCGGCGGTCGAATCGGGTGGGAATTTTCCTTACAAGAAATGCTTCACTTGAAGCAGCTGGACAAATGTAGGCCTCCCGAACTTTGAAAGAACCGTTTTCTCTCAGTTCAACAGAAATCTCGGCAGATTGAATGCTGGAAGCACTACTCGGATTCCACCAGATCAGCAGCAGGAACAATACGTACAGGGAACAAGAGCGCATCTACAAAAGAACATTAGCATAGAATCGTCCGAATGTAGGCCTTTTTTTCCTTTCTATCAATGAGTTAATTAGGAGGAAAGGTGGTAGTGTCCATTTTTGGATATCCCAGTCCCTAAATGGACCGCTCCATTGCTTAATCATTTCCGGTTTTGGAAAAAAACGAGTAAAAAATGCAATATTTTATCAAAAATGCGTTTACTTAGCTAGACAAGTTAACACATCCCTGTATTGCATTTAATACATGACAAATGCCTAAAATTCTAATCATTGATGACGAAGACGTCATCAGAAGTACCCTAAAAGAGATTCTCGAATACGAAGATTATGAGACTGCCGAAGCCCCTGATGGGAAGGCTGGGTTTGACATGATTTCCAAAGAGGATTACGATGTGGTGCTCTGCGACATCAAAATGCCCAAAATGAATGGGCTGGAAGTATTGGAGAAATCCATGGAAATAAAGCCTGAAACGCAGTTTATTATGATATCTGGCCATGCAGATATTGAAACCGCTGTCGAAGCCACCAAGAAAGGTGCTTATGATTTCATTCAGAAGCCACCAGACCTGAACCGGTTGCTGATCTCCGTTCGGAATGCCACAGACAAGACAGAATTGGTGGTAGAAACCAAGAAACTGAAACGCAAAATCACGAAAGTTCGGGAAATCATCGGTGCCTCGCCGGTGATGACCAAGATCAAAGAAACCATTGAACGAGTTGCCCCAACTGATGCGCGGGTATTGGTGACCGGCAGCAATGGGACAGGTAAAGAATTAGTTGCCCGATGGATTCACGAATTAAGCAATCGTAACCGCGGCCCGTTGGTGGAAGTAAACTGTGCTGCCATTCCCTCTGAACTTATCGAGAGTGAGCTTTTTGGTCACGAGAAAGGTTCATTCACCGGTGCTTACAAGCAAAGGACCGGAAAATTTGAGCAAGCAAACGGAGGCACCCTGTTTATGGATGAGATTGGCGATATGAGCCTTTCTGCCCAGGCAAAGGTGTTAAGGGCCCTGCAGGAGAACAGAATTAACCGAATTGGCAGTGATAAGCAGATCAATGTCGATGTTCGCATTGTGGCTGCGACCAATAAGGACCTTCTTTCAGAAATTGATAAAGGAAACTTCCGTGAAGACCTTTACCATAGACTGAGTGTAATCCTGATGCATGTGCCTCCCCTAAAAGAGCGCCGGGAAGATATTCCGGACTTAGTAACCCAGTTCCTGAACGATATTTCTGGTGAATATGGCATGACACCGCCTGCAGTAGAGCCTGCCGCGATGGAAGAGCTTCAGAAGCTGGACTGGACCGGAAATGTCCGTGAACTCCGAAACGTAATTGAACGATTGACCATTTTGTGTGACGGCAAAATTACCGAGCAAGATGTGCTCAATTACGCAGTTCCACGGAAGCGGCAGTCAACCAATGATTCCATCTATGGCCGTTTTCGGGTATTCCAGGAGTTTAAGGATTATGTTGAACGCGAGTTCATCCACAATAAACTCAAGGAATATAACTGGAACATTTCCAAAACTGCTGAAGCCCTTGAAATCCAGCGTTCTCATCTGTACAACAAGATGGAGAAGTATGGCATTAAGCGGGTAGAAGGATAATTTTACTCAAAAAGGGTAGGGGAGTGGCCTGATTCCTTCCCTGCCCTTTTGTCTCTTCAATACTTTCTTATTGGTAATATTTTTCCTAAATATGCCAGTCAATTGCACCAAATGAAGAGACTTTTCTTCTTTATTTCACTTCTGTTGGCTGGAATGTGCTCTTGGAGCATGTTTTCTCTTGAGGGCAAAACCGCTGATCTTGGAAGGCCTTCTCAGGAATTAACAGATACCATCGCCCTGTCATCTGTTCAATCCCTCCCTGCAACAGAAATTTGCACGATTCGACATCCTCAAATTGACAGCATCCTAAACAGATGGCAAAAAAGCCGAAGGTTTTCGGGTAGTGTCTTGGTCTCTTACCAGAGCAAGCTACAGCATGCCGCTGGCTATGGATATGCCCATAAAGGAAAGTCTCCCATCCCGAATTCTCCCAACACGCCCTTTGAATTGGCCTCTGTAAGCAAAATGTTCACGGCCGCTGCCGTCATGTTGCTTCACCAACAAGGCAAATTGGCTTACGACAGCACTGTGCAGCAGTATTTGCCTGAATTTCCCTACCCTGACATCACGGTGCGGCACCTGTTAAACCACAGGTCAGGCCTTTGCAGGTACATGGCAATTGCTGGGGAGCATTGGCCGGAAGACCAGTTTTTGACTCCCGAAGATGTGGTTTGCCTGTTCGCGACCTACAAGCCGGATTTATTCTTCAGGCCCGGAAGGAGGTTTAATTACATCAACTCAAATTATGTGGTCCTTTCCGCCTTAGTAGAGCGAGTTTCCGGCCAAAGGTTCCCTGAATACATGTGGAAACACATTTTTGAGCCGTTGGGGATGAACCACAGTTTTGTTCGTGATCCAAGAGCTGAATATGACGAGCTGGTACCCGCAACAGGCTATCGAAGGAGGGGACGTAGGTTCAGGCCTATTCCCGCAGGGCCATTAGATGGCGCATATGGAGACAAAGGAATTTATTCCACTGTTGCCGATTTGTACCAGTTTGACCGCGCGTTGTATCAACAGGTATTGTTTCACGACACCACCCTCCAAGAGGCCTTTTCGCCGGGTAGTCCAGAGCTAAGAACCCACAACTATGGTTTTGGCTGGCGGATGAAAACTTGGTTTCCGGATATGTACTACCATTTTGGTTGGTGGGGGGGATTCCGCTCTGCGTTCATCCGGGATGTGGACCAGATGACAACGGTTATTATTTTGAGTAACCAAGATAACCTCAGCTTGACGCTGCCTCCTTTTGAAGTTTACTGCGCGTTGGATGATGTATTGAATGAATAGGGAAGGAGGTTGGCCATATGAGGCACGGTATTTCCGTCAGACGTTGAAAAACTAGCTTTTATGTCACTAAAAGTTGCCACCTCACAATTTCCCATATCCGCTGATATAGAGCAAAACGCAGAATGGGTCACCCGCCAAATGCAGGAAGCCAAAGTCCAGGGCTGCCATGTAATTCAATTTCCGGAATGTGCCCTTTCAGGCTATGCAGGCATCGATTTTCCTTCCTTTGAGGGGTATAATTGGTCGCTGCTGAAAAAGGAAACAACTAACATTCAGCAGCTTGCCGGGGAATTGGGCATTTGGGTGATTGTAGGTTCCTCTCATCCCCTGACTCCGGGAAAAAAACCTCGAAATAGCATGTATTTCTTCTCTGCTGAGGGGGAGATTTTTGACCGGTATGACAAACGATTTTGTGCGGGAAATGCAGAGCTTCACACTGAGGATTTGGCCCATTTTTCTTCAGGGAACCATTTTGTCACAGCTGAAATCAATGGGGTAACCTGTGGGGTCTTAATTTGCCACGAGTATCGTTACCCCGAATTGTATCGTGCGCTAAAAATGCAAGGAGTCCAGGTGATGTTCCATTCATTTTATGCCGGCAATATGGATGCTGTTCAGCAAAATGAGATGGAAACCCAAGTGGGGCAGGAGTTTCATGCGATTAACCCGGGTACCACCTTACCTGAAATAACCATGCCCTCAACCATGATTTCTTATGCGGGAAATAACTACCTGTGGATCAGCTGTAGCAATACCTCGGGTAAAGAAAGCTGCTGGGGCAGTTTTGTTGTGAGACCAGATGGCGTGATCACCGGTAAACTCCCTAAAAATGAACCTGGGATTCTGATTTCTGAAATAGACTTGGATCATGCCTATTATGATTCCACCGTCTCCTGGCGCGAACGTGCCATTAAGGGCCAGTTTTACAGTGGAGCACGATTGGATGATTCAAGATCTGCTAACCGCTGGGAGCTATAGCCAGTTCCACAGCCTAGGTCGAGTGGGCGTTTTTTAAACCCTGCTCAATTAAACCTGCTCTATTTATTCCGCTCTATCACCTTCCTCCTACACGGTATTCTTTTTTCCGCTCTTTAATTGGTATTCTCTCTGTTGGCACACCAACCATTTTCCGATAGCATCCACCCCCTGCGAGCAGTTGATTTTTAGGCCAATAGCCTGTATCTTTAATCATTGAAAATCAGGGGTAGCCACCTGGCGACTAAAGGGAAACAAGCGGCATCTTCCGCCATTACATCGGGTACTAAAAACACCTACAATGATCCATCTCCATGAAAAAGGTATACTTGCTGATAAGCTGTGTGCTATGGTTGCAAATGAATGCCCACGCCCAACGCATAGAATGGCTCAATGCGTATGGAGGAGTAGCCAATGAAATTGGATCATGTTTTGACACAGATGTAAATGGCAATAGCTATGCTGCTGGCGTCGTTTCATCAGATGCGGTGAGCATTTTTGATACAGTTGATTTAAGGAATACCGGAAATGGTGGCAAAATGTATTTGGCCAAATTCAATACGCAAGGTCGTGCGATCTGGGCAATCAGGGCTCAAACATCAGCTAATCCACTTTCAATGAGTGTAAATGATCTGGGGGAGGGATATTTAGCTGGCGTGAACGGGGTTTCAATTACTTTCGGTGGAGTTACCTTACCTGTCTCTGCTGCAGGCCAAGGAGGTTTTGTGTATAAATTTGATTCCCTAGGTAATATTGCTTGGGGGAGAAAGACGGGAACCATACAAAACCGAGCAGTAGCTTGCAATAATATTGGAGACGTATATGTAACTGGAAATAATAATTCAGCTACTCCTTTTCCGCTTGAACTCATCAAGTATGATAGAAATGGAACTGTTCGCTGGAGATTCTCATTCACAAGTGTAGGTCCAATTGATAGCTACTCTTTAGATACTGATGACACCGGGGATGTCTACATAGCAGGAACCTTTCGAACAGAAATTCGATACCGAGGCACTCGAAGGACGCTTCCTGCCCCATTTACCTTTGGGGTATTTGCCGCAAAACTGGATTCCACAGGAGCCTTGCAATACCTCACCACAGGAGGCACTACACGAGGAGCATCGGGCACCCTGCCTAGAATAGCCGCTACTTCGAATGGAGAAGCCTATTTTATGACTGAATACAGGAATCAACTTTCATTTGGCGGAGTGGTTAACTTAACCACTCCAAACCTAGCAGCCTTAGCAGTGATTTATTTAGGTGCTAATGGAACTCCTACTTGGGGAATTCAAGCTGAAGGATCCAATACTGGGACAGGATTTTTATCAGTAGATATTCAAGAAAGTGGTAACGTAGCTTATGTTCTAGGACGAAATTTGAAATCTGCATTACCGGCAGATTTATATTTTCCCCCAGACACCATTCCAATTCAGTCGAACTTCTTATCAGGAGTTTATATATCTAAAATCGAAAATACAGGTAATTTTCTATGGACAGAATTTGACGCACAGCCCAATTTTAATTTTTTTCCAGGCGGGATAGGAGTAGATTCACTCGGGAATGCTTTTTTTAATGAAAACTTCCGAGACAGTATATCATTCCAGAATATTGACCTTATTTCCCAGACTGGTCCATGCAATATTTTGGGGAGCAATTTTATTTGCGACAGAGACTTTTTCATTGCCAAAATCGCCGATGTCTCCCTATTCCTAGACAGCGTAGCCGCAGGCCCTTTTTGCGCGGGTGACACCATCCAGATTCCCTTCCGAGCCGAAGGGGCCATTCGACCGGGGACGCAGTTTACGGCATTACTGTCTGATCCTACCGGTGCGCTAAATAGCCGGCTGCCAATTGGCAGCTTGGTGGGGGGCGTGGGACCAGATACGTTAACAGCGGTCATTCCAGCAGGTGTTGCATTTGGCACCAATTACCGCTTTGTGGTGGAAAGTGATACCCCCCGGGTACGGAGCTTTGACAATGGCCAGCGGTTTACAATCTCTCCTCCGCCCGTGGCTGATGCCGGGCCTGATTCCAGCCTATGCCCAGGTGATACGGCTGTGCTGCTCGGCTCTGGCGGGGTGCAATACGCCTGGTCGCCCGGCGGCTTACTGAATGACAGCACCGTGGCCCAGCCCTTGACCGCTACCCCAGGACAGTATGTGTTGACCCTAGGCAATGCCTTTGGGTGCAGCGATACCGATACCGTGGAGATCATTGGTTTGGCAGCCCCACCCTTGGCCACCTCGCCAGATACGGCTGTGTGCCTGGGCCAGTCAACTGTGCTTGCTGCTCAAAGCCCTGCCAGCTTGCTGTGGAGCACTGCTGCTACCACCGCCCAGATCACCGTTTCACCTTTGGTAAATCAGGTGTACACCGTGGTGGCAACGGATAGCGCAGGTTGTAGGAGCTTCGACTCGGTTTTGGTGGCTGTTAATTCGTTGCCCATTGTCTCCCTCGGTGCAGATACAGCCGTGTGTGCTGGGGACTCGGTGGTGCTGTTGGCCACAGCCCCTACGGCCGTGAGCTACCTGTGGAACACCGCTTCTGTTCAACCGTCTATCTCCGTTACCCCAGCTATGGCGCAGAACTATTCTTTGACGGTTACAGATTCGCTCAGTTGTGAAAATGCAGACACCGTTTTGATAAATGTTCGGGTGTTACCTGTGGTTACGGCTGGTCTGGATACGGCTGTATGCCTGGGCGACTCAGTCGGCTTGCTGGCCAGTTCGCCAACGGCTGTGGGGTTTCTGTGGGACAATGGAATGGCGAATGCAGGCATTTCTGTTGGGCCGTTGGCTGATCAAAACTATGTGGTTACCGGCACTGATGGATTTGGGTGTAGCAGTGCAGATACTGTCTTGGTAAGCGTACGGCCTTTGCCCGTGGCCACGGCCAGCCAGCCGTTTGTCTATGTCTGTGATGGCAGGCCCATTCCGCTGACAGCCACAGGCGGGGTGGATTATACTTGGTTTCCCGATAATACCCTGGACAGCCTCTTAGGCGCAGTGGTGACTGCCCGTCCGCCGTGGCTAGGTCGTCAAGTAGTGGATACGGCTACCTACACCGTGGTGGTGGCAGATACCTTCGGCTGTAAAGATACTGCTTCGGTAAAAGTCCCCGTTCGGCAGTTGCCACCCTTGCTTCCGCCTCCAACAGAGACGTTTTCCTGTCGGGGAGATGTATTGCAGCTTACAGCCACAGCCCCCTTGGGCGGTAGCTTTTTGTGGAGCAATGGAGATACGGCGAGCAGTACATCGGTGGTGTTGGATAGCAATTCAACCATTAGCCTCACCCTCACCGACCGCTGGGGCTGTGAGGATACAGCGGTCACGGAAGTATATGTGCCGCGCGTAACGGCGTTCGGAGATACGGCCGTGTGTACAGGCCAGCCCGTGCAGGTAGGTGCTATTATCCCAGGCGGGCTAAGCTACGCCTGGGACAACGGCCTGCAAGGAAGCCCGGCCTTTTTTGTGCTGGAGCAATCCCAAACCCTGGCCGTAACGGCTACTGACAGCCTCGGCTGTACCGACCGCGACTCGGTAAGTCTGACAGCTTGGCCATTGCCAGTAGTTGTGGCTGCGCCCGATACGGGCATATGCATCGGAGATGAAATTACGCTTCAAGCCAATGCACAGCCGAGCGTACAATTGCTGTGGAATATCGGCAGCACCGCAAGTACTATCGAAGTAACCCCACAAATTGAGACCAATTACACCGTCACCGCTACCGACACACGAGGTTGTGCGCAATCCGACACCGTCACGGTCGAAGTTTATCCGCTGCCCGCAGTAGCCATCACCGGTGATACCCGTGCTTGCGAAGGGGAACTGGCGCAGTTGATAGCAGCATCGCCCACAGCCATTTCCTTTTTATGGAACGATGGTGAGACAGTAGACCTGCGCATCATCACCGCCACTGAGAGCCAGGGCTACACCGTGCTCGTCACAGATGATCGCGGCTGTCAGCAAACCGATTCCACCTTTTTGGAGGTCATCTTGCCACCAGAAGTAATCTTGGACACCCTGCGAGAGCTATGCCAGGGCCAAGCTGTCCAGCTCGAAGCTGAAGGCGCAGATGCCTATCTGTGGTCTACCGGAGAGGTCGAGAACCCAATTACCTTTACGCCCATTGCCAGTACCACACTTTGGGTCATTGGCACCGCCGAGGGCTGCACGTCTGACACTGCCACGGTAAGGCTAGATGTAGAGCGGCCACCCCGAGCGAGTTTTTCGCTGAGTCCAGAGTTCGGCAGCGTGCCGCTGACCGTTGCTTTTGCAACCCCGACCCAAGCGGCTACCTACCGCTGGGATTTTGGCGATGGGGCAAGCTCGGAAGCCTTTGATCCCCAGCACATCTACACCCAGCCGGGTACCTACGATGTGCAGCTCATCGTTACCACTGCCCGTGGCTGCCGAGATACTTCCCTGCTTGAAGCAGCCGTCACAATCGAGGCTGGCCGCGTATTTTTCCCCAATGCCTTTACCCCCAATGGCGATCAGCACAACAATACCTTCGGGGCTATTGGGGAAGGATTTGGTAATCCGCAACTCCACATCTTCAACCGCTGGGGCAGGGTCATCTACCAGGGGGCTGGGCCGTGGGATGGAAGAACTGAAACAGGCCGGGATGCCCCAGAAGGCGTGTACACCTATACCTGGCAGGCGAATGGACCGGAAGGGAGGGTCATCAGGCGAAGTGGGACGGTGACGGTGGTGAGGTAGCTGTTAGGGGTTAGGTTTTGGGGATTAGGGAGTAGTAGCTGCAACCTATGGTAGAGAAAAAACCTCTCGCAAAAGGGATCATTGAGAAAAATGTAGGTTCGCGTGTTTTTATCTCCTGTTCTACCTTAATATGTCTCTAAAGACCTTCTGCGAAAGATTAAAAACCCCAGGTGTGCAATCAGCCCCAGTCGATTTTCTCTGTCGTCATAGTAATTCAAATGGATTGCCGCCGGCCCAATTGGGCTATGAAAAACGAATCCGCCTGATGCTGCTGTGAACACCTGTAGGGGGTCATCTCGATAATTGGGGTTCAGCCTAGCCAGCCAGTCGAATCCCTTAAATGCAAACCCACTCATCCGGAATTCCATCCGCTGAGCCACCGGAATAATGAGGCGTCCACCCGCCGCTGCATAAGAGGTCGTTCGGAAATTTTCCAGGAATAAGGTTTTGCTATCATTTAGCGGGTCAAAGGCGGGTGCATACAGCAAACTTCCACGGTAATTGGTAAAGCGCGGTTGGTTGCTGGCTGCTCCCTGAACCAGAAACCCCAGTTTGAGGGGACCCGCATCGTAGTAGCGCTCATAAGCGAGAAAGCCTCGGACCCATTCATGCCGCTGAGTAAGGCCCCTGGCTCGATCAGAGGTACTTCCGGGGGTGTAGTCCTCTTCACCAAAAATATAGTGGAACGCAAGTGAAAACCGCTGGCCAGTGCTGGGGTACTGTTTTCTGTTCAGGCTATTCTGGGTCAGCCTTGCACCACTCATAAATCCTGAAAAGCTGAGGTCATCAAAGCTGTCTCCCAGGTTGATATCAGGAGAATTGGAATAAAAATCCTCATTGCTGAAGTAAAAACCTTCTAATTCCAGCTTGGAACGAATGGTGAGGGGAACTCCAATGCTTAGGCCAGCCTTTCTATCAATTTGTTCCAATAGGGTAGGGGAGCGAGTTCCCCGAAGCGCATCCTCTCCATCTATAAAATTCCAGGCATTGTAGTTGAATTCTGGCTGGATGTACAAGTTGATCCTCCTGGCAGGGAAAAAGATTTGTGCCGATGCATTTCCGTTTCTGTAAAAACTCCCGTTAAAAATGCTGCCTCGATAGATGGTGAGGAATCGGTTAAGGGTGGCAAATTCTCCTCCCAGATAGATATTGCTGATGCTGCGGGTAGAGACCAAGCCACCAAATTCCAATTTGAACACGTTTCGTGCTTCTGCTTCCAGCTCCAATTCAAAAGTCTCCCGGGTAGAATCATAGGTGATATTGGGATAAATCTGGTCAAAATATCCCATCGAGATCAACCGGTAGTACCTTGATTTGAGCTCTGTGATATCCATGGTTTTGCCATCAGTCCGAAAAAGGCGTTTCACAAATTTTCGTTGGTACTTATTGAATCCGGTGATCCGAACGGTATCAAAAACCAAAGGCGGCAAAGATTTCAGGTAATCACTTCTATTTTTTGTCCTTTCCGTTAGTGAAACCTTCCGCTGGATCAATGCCTTGATATCGTCCATATGTCGATAAGCCTCAACATATCCACTGTCAATGAGCTCCTCTGCTCGTCCAAAATCCATGGCAGAAATATTAAAAATAGAGGGTTCCAGATAGACCCCTTTGTCTTCAAGTTGGGTAGAATCCGACATAGAGACCAGCGCAATGATCAAAGGATTGTCGATCCATTCCTCTTCCTCTCCATAAGGATAAGTGGTAAACCTGCTGTCAGACACATTCACGCCAATGATCACATCTGGGTTAAAGGTTGTGTCAGCAACATCCACAGGGAAATTGTTGTACATCCCACCATCAAATAAATACTGGTTGTTGATTTTGATGGGCCTGTAAAAGACAGGAATGGTAAAAGTGGCCCTGATGGCATCATTGAGACGACCATCTCCCAGAGATACTGAAGTATGGGTGAAAATCTCTGCTGCCATTGCACGAAAGGGGATGTACAGGCTGTCAAATTTATGCCCAGCTGCAACGGAAGGCTGTGACAGGTACTCTGCCAAAGCGAAGTTCAGGCTCCTGTCTTTTCCAATTTTTGACTTTACGCTTGTACGCGTAAAAGCAGAGTCTACCCTGAGGTCAAGTTCCAGCCAAGAAGGGTTTTGGGGCTTTTGGTAAAAATAAAAGTAATCGTAAGCAGCATCTGGTTTTCCACTGATCCAATTGAGAAAGTCTTGCGATGCTGCCAACTCCTCAATCTGCCGAGGAGAATATCCTGCAGCATAAAATCCCCCTACAATTCCCCCCATTGAAGTACCTACCACATAATCAATGGGTATATCATTTTCCTCCAGGGCCTTCAGAACGCCAACATGGGCGATTCCTTTAGCGCCACCTCCACTTAAAACGAGGGCCACTTTCTGGCTTTTTAGCGGAGATGTAGCAAGCAGAAGGTAAAAAGCAGCAAGAAATGCGTATTTCATGGAATTTTTTTAGTCGGTATCATCACTTTTTTCGTAGGTTAAAATGTGAAAAAAAAGCAGCTTCGACAATTCTTTTAGGCTCAAAACAACATGTGAATATGATACCTTTAAAAAAGCTCACAAATCTTCAGCTAGAATTATTACAGATGTTCGAAAAAGAATTGCCTGATGAACAATTGCTTGAAGTTAGGGACCTGCTTTCAGCATATTTTGCTAAAAAAGCAACCGATGAAATGGATAAGCTATGGGAGGAGAGAGGATGGACTCAACAAACAATGGATAATTGGCTAAATGAGCATATGAGAACAGGATATTCGGATGTATGAAAGTCTTGATTGATACCAATGTATTTCTAGTATCTATTCCCAAAAAATCCAGTGCAAGACCTATATTCGATGCATTATTGAAGGGCAAATTTCAGCTTATTATTAGCAATGATATTTTGTTGGAATATGTTGAAGTAATAACCGAGAAAACAAATAGTGCAGTAGCGAATAATATATCTGACCTTTTGTTGAAATCAAGGTATGTAACTAAGGCAGATGTTTACTTTAAGTGGAACCTTATTGAGGCAGATAAAGACGATAATAAGTTTGTGGATTGCGCCATATCTGGAAGAGCTGATTTTCTAGTATCAAATGACAAGCATTTCAACGTACTCAAACATGCAAGCTTATCATTCCCCGGTTTTGAGGTGGTTTCCTCAAATGATTTTTTAAAACTTCTTGAACAACTTGCAAGGTGAAAAAAAAGCAGCTTCGACAATTCTTTTGGATAATCTTTGGGCTGGGAATGCTGGGAGTTAAAACATGGGCTTCTAGTCATCCAGAAATAATTGAGCGTTACTACAGCCGAGGGGTATTCGCAGGAATTAGAAATATCTGGGATTACACGTTGGGCTTTTCGCCAGTTCCGTGGCTTTATGTACTGCTCATGAGCTTGTTATTCGTCCTAGCTTACAGAATTTACAAGGCGAGAAAAAAACAAGGTGGTGGTAAGGGTAAATGGATAAGCCGGGCAGGTTCATTTTTGGCGTTTATCGGTGGGGTAGTGGGGGTGTTTTACCTTTCCTGGGGGTTAAATTACCAGCGGATATCTGTGGAAACGCAGTTGGGTTTGCAGGAAATTGATCCAGACAGCACTCAGCTCGCATATTTGGTGCTAAATTCCATGGTTCAGGCAGAAAAGGCACGGTATGAAATAGCAGGTGATGATACAACCGCATTGACAAGTAAGGTATTACCCAAAGACATGGAGGCCGCACTCCGTCCTAAGCTTGAAGCCACATTGGAATCGCATGGTTTCTCCCCAAATGGCCGAGTGAGGGTACGAGAAATTTATCCTAAAGGAATACTAATGAGGCTGGGGGCAACAGGTATTTATATCCCTTTTATTGCCGAAGGCCATCTTGATGGAGGGTTACACCCCATAAAGAAACCAACCACTATGACACATGAAATGGCCCATGGATATGGTTTTGGAGACGAAGGGACCTGTAATTTCTGGGCATATGTTACCTGTTCTCAGGCGGAAGAACCGGTGCACCGGTACGCAGCTCACCTAATGTTGTGGCGGTACGCCATGCGAGACCTGTACCGATTATCTCCTGCCAGTTTTGAACGGATGAAGCGAAGCGTTTCTCCAGGTGTCCGTCAAGATCTATTGGCAATGCGTGAAAACTCTAGGCGCTATGCCAGTCTTTTTCCGCAGCTCAATGCCATCATCTACGGGAGCTACCTGAAAGGACAGGGGATTTCCGAAGGATTGGCGAGTTATAATCGGGTGGTGGAAATGGTATTGGGCTATGAAATGCGAGCAACTTCAATGGCCTCATCTGCTTCCCAGCGAAGTAGGTTTGAGCAGTAGTTTTCCATGGAAAATTCAGGGATAGAAGCCCTGGCATTCATTGAAAATAATGAGAATTTCTGATCGCTCATGTGGTAAAACTGTAAGATGCGCGCGCGGTACGCCTCCATTGAATCACAGATAAATCCATTTTTTCCATCGTGAATGAACGTAGCATTTTCGCCGGTTGAACTCCCTAAAACAGGCACCCCGCAGGAGAGATACTGCTTGAGCTTAAATGCTGATTTAGCCTCATTAAAAGGATGAGGTACCAATGGGGAAAGACCTAAATCCCAAGCTTTTACCTCTTCATATACCCACATATCATTTTCCCAAAGGTTAGGGTAGGGGAGCACTACTTCGATCAATGGGTTGGCAGCAAGCATCTGCTTTACAGTTTCCAGGTCTTCTTTGAGTTTAATGCCCAATAAGACAAACTTAATGGGAACCTCTAGTTTGAGTAAAGCAGGGAAAATTAACTGGTTGAGGCTGGTCCTGTGAGAAAATCCAGCACCTTTGGGGTTCCCGTTTCCATAATCTCCCAACCAGCCAATGGTCAATACTCGATTACGTCTCTCTTTGAACTCGAAATGATCTACGACTGGAGAGGTTTGTAAAAAAACATTTGGGTTGAATTGCTGAGCATACTGCTTAAGAACAGGGCTGCCAACTGAAACTAATTCACAATTCCGAATAAAAAAATCGATGTTATGCCCAGGCTTTCTGATGTATTCGGCATCATCTAAATCATAAAGTGTATGCTGAGGGCGAATCTTGACCAGGAGCTTCAATAACCGCGCATAAATCCCATTAGAATGAACTTTCTGAATGACGACGACGGAATTTTTCTTTGGAAAAAAACAGGCGTTAAGGAAACAAATAGCAAATCGCCAAATACTCGTTATATCATATCCAGGACAAACAAAATCGTAGGAGATCTTTAAATTCTCTTTCATCCACTTCAAAGGATATAACCCTCGATATCTTGTACTTGGACATGTTAGGTTGTAGTGCGCGAACCAATAGACATGTGCTATCCTCATTAAGGTAGTATTAGCAATGGATAATGTGTAGTGATTGTAGCAGCTATTTACATTAACGTAATGTTATGAAGAATGGTGGTGGCACATCTTAATATTTGTCCTATAATTTATATTATGCTAAATTAAGGACTTTTTACGAAATGAAATACTTTCTATGTATATATCTATCTATACAAATTCACTTTTCTGGCCTTTAGTTTCCA
>JBCDIQ010000056.1:0-20422 GCA_039024295.1 Bacteroidota bacterium
AGAAGAAGGGGTTCGAGAACGTAAACTCTATCCGGTTCCTGATCATGCTGAAACCCTGGTTTCGCTCGTAACAGACGAAGAAGCACGCTACAATACCGTGGAGTACCAGGTAAAACACCGACATAAAGAGCTAAAGACTTTAGCTGATTACCGAAAATCGCTCACCGGCCAACTGGCAAGTGCCATGCTTCAGGCCAGGCTGAATGAAATTCGCCAACAACCGCAACCTCCCTTTTCGTTCTCTTACATGGGATACAGGCCTATGTCTCGTACAAAAGATGCTTTCTCCATGACAGCGTTTGTGGCGGAAGATAAGTTTATGGAAGGCTTTAGAGCCATTATGGTAGAGAACGAACGAGCCAGACGATATGGATTCACCCAGACCGAACTGGAACGTCAGAAAAAAAGCTGGATGGTTTCTGCTGAAAAGTCTGTGAAAGAAGCTGATAAAGTTGAATCTACCCGGCTCACGTGGAAGTTTGTACGAAACTACCTCAGCAATACCCCGGCAGTAAGTGCCGAGGATCGCCTGAAACTAGGACAATTGTTGATGCCCATTATTACCCTTCGGGATATCAACCAGATGTACCAATCGTGGCAATCCACTGAGAGTCAGGTAGTCACCATGATAGGAAATGGCAAAGCGGAAAATATGCCAGAGGAGGCTGAAATTCTTTCCTTTCTAAAGGGGTTGGAACTTATGGAACTTGCCCCCTATGAAGATGAGGCAGCAGATAAACCCTTGATGGCAGCAAAGCCTGCACCTGGAAAGATTGTGGGACGCAAAGACATTTCAGAACTTGGGGTTACGACCCTGTACCTTGGCAATGGCATCAAGGCCATCTTAAAGCCCACCAATTTCAAGAATGATGAAATCCTGATGTCTGCCTATAGCACCGGGGGGTCTTCCCTCTATCCTGACCAGGATTTCCAATCAGCTTCTTATGCAGCACCTATCACCAGCAGTTCAGGACTCGGCCCTTACTCTAATGTCCAATTGCAAAAATATATGTCTGACAAGGTGGCAAGTGTCAGGCCCTACATTGGAGAAATAGAAGAGGGCTTCAGGGGAAGTTGTGCGCCAAAAGACCTGGAACTGCTGTTTCAGATGATTCATCTCTACATGACTGAGCCTCCCCGGGACGATGAAGCATTCCGCTCATTTATCGCCCAGCAGATGGCATTTATGCAAAATAGGTTTGCCAACCCTAATGTCTGGTTCAATAATGAAGTGCTCAAGGCGTTGTATCAAAATCACCCTCGTCGAAGGATCATGGGGGCTGAAGATTTGGAAAGAACCCATCCAGAACGTGTACACACTGTTTTTTTAGAGCGATTCTCACGGCCTGAAGGCTTCACCTTCGTATTTGTAGGGAACTTTGAGGTGGAGCAAATGGAACAAATGCTCAAAAAATACCTGGCCAGTGTTCCTGCGAAAGGAAAAACAGAGACCTTCAAAAATGTAAATGCCTCCCCGGTATCAGGTCAGGTAAAGAAGGAGTTTCGCAAGGGAAAAGAACCCAAAAGTGCAGTATCCATCCATTACAAGGGAAAAATGGATTGGAGCCTTCGAAACCGCTGGCACATGAATGCCATGACCATGGTTCTCCGCATTATGCTCAGGGAGTCACTTCGTGAGGACCTTGGTGGAGTATATGGCGTGTCAGTTAGGGCTTCTCCCAGTCGGTTCCCTGTGCAAGCATACGACATTAGCATTTCCTTTCAGTGTGCTCCAGAGAATGTTCCTAAGTTAGTCACATCGGTCAAACAGCAAATTGCGAGCTTGCAGTCAGGTGGACCGTCTGAAGCCAACCTGCAAAAGGTAAAGGAAACTCAGCGTAAGAGTTACGAAGTGGGGATTAAAGAAAACCGTACCTGGCTGTCTTACCTCAAGTTTTATGACAGCAATGAGCTTGACCCAATGTTACTGCTGAGCACCCTGGATAGAGTAGATGCGCTCACGGCTGGTGAGGTCCAGAATGCCGCCAAACGATACCTGAATGGCGACAATTATTTCGAGGCTGTTTTATTGCCTGAAGAGACCAGCGATAAATAAGGGTGGCCGGATACCTCAAAGATTAAGGCTGTACAGGTTTTCCTTGAACTATTAGCTGACCATTACTTAGCTGACTGAAAGTGGCCCTGTTGTCCAGTTCTCCACCTATTGAGCAATAGCTGTAATTTTGAAATACACCCTCGTTGTAAATATTTCCTAATGTAACAAAACGGGCTGATTGCGCATTCCTGGTAATCGCCTTAGGCCCTGCCCGGAACTCATATAAATCTATCTCGGCAGCCAAGCTATTGTCCAACTTGCCTTCATTTTCTATTTGGTGAACCTTTAGCTCACCATCATTCACAACGTAACCAGTTGATGCAATGCGTAGGGTATTTCTGGAAGAAAATAATTCTGCTCCTGGACCGATTTTGAGTTTTCCCGCAACTTCGAGGTCATATCCCGTGAAACTCACGGATTCCTGAATGATTACTTTTTCTTTGGGAGAAATAAATGTACCCGGATATCCTGGTTGCCAATTGGCAGGGTTTTCATACAACCCATCTTCTACCCCTAAAAAATAATAAGTGGTTGCAGGTTTTTCACCATACTCAGGATTGAAGGATGGATTAAATACTAGCGCAAGAATTGCACAAGCTGTAAGAGCAGGAATGCCCCAAACAAGAACGGTTTTAAATACGGGGCGCTGATTCGCTTGAGGGGAGGTTTTCAATGGCATACACAATGATACGAATACACCATTAGTACAAAAAAATAATATTACGAAAATAATTACATCAAACTACACCTACTTCCCATCCCTTCTGGAATGGTTAAACTTGGTATAATACCCCTACATGGCTACAGATGCACATCAGAATACATCGCCACCAAGTCATCAAGTGACTCATAATCAAGTAATCCTTCTTCATCCAATGCCTCTTTTCCGATACTGATGCCATAAGGGCCAGATTCAGGATGAGATTCGAGGTAAACCCGTGCCTCTTCTAATGAGGGGAAACATAGTAGGGTTCGATCCAGGTATGCTTGCCAATTGTCCACCTCATTGGCATGTGTCAGTTGCACTTCTAACATCAATTGGTCACCCGGTATGCGGGCCAACAGTTGTTCTAGGCTTTTAGAAGGGGAGCTTCCCGAAACCCTAAGAATTAATTTTTCAGCATAATTCCACAGCATTTCATCCCATTCCTCGGCAGGAAACGCCAGATAGGCAGGATCAAAGCTGAGGTCATTTATTTCTTCGAGGCTGGCCACATTCATTTCAAGCACTACAGCTGGGCCATCTAGCCAGTTAACGATGTTCCAAACAGAAGTCAGGGGTAATTTTTCAAAAGCTCCTCTTTCCAGGCTAAAACTTACCAAATCAAACCCTACCGCAGCTGCGTAGCGAGCGTCTTGCAGGTTTGTGAGTCGACTGATTTTGAGAATGGGACGCATACCAATAGATTTCCGCAAAGATACACATTCTACCTTACCCCAAATCCAGCTCTTCAGGATTATTTCCTGTATCAGACGATACCTTAGCAGGTTTCTTAATCTGCCATTCGAACAATCTTAGGCTCAAACATACCGACTACCTCAACCAAAGACTTTTGTCGCGCCATCACTTTGTGGATGTCCTTGTAGGCAATGGGTGATTCGTCAAGTCCTCCACCGATCAGGGTTACTCCCTTCTCGCGCAGATGCTTGTTCAAAGCCGATCGGGTGGTGTTTACTTTCGCCTTAGAACGAGACATTTTCCGACCAGCCCCATGGGAAGCAGAATTAAACGATGCTTCATTACCTTTTCCCCTTACCAAAAATCCCGGAGCAGTCATGGAGCCCGGGATGATCCCCAATTCTCCTTTCTTTGCGGGTGTGGCCCCTTTTCGATGTACAAACACTTCCTGCCCATCAGCTAATTGTTCTTTCCAGGCGAAATTATGGTGGTTTTCCACCATAAACAGGGGTTTTTCACCCAGCGAACGAGCTATTCTACGATGAATATGATGATGGCAAGCAGATGCGTAATCTCCTGCCATGTTCATTGCTCGCCAGTACTCCTGCCCCTCTTCTCGATCCATGTTTAACCATGCAAGGTGTTTGGCTTCTCGAGGCAACTGGGTTAGCTCCATCGCAAGTCGTGTGTAGTGCTGGGCAATGCTGGCACCTAGCCCCCTCGATCCAGAATGCGATAACAGGGCTGTATAGGTCCCAACAGGTAGGCCCCATTCATTCTCAGAATCAGAGAGTTGCAGCAGTCCAAACTCCACAAAATGGTTTCCTCCACCAGACGACCCAATTTGGCGTGCAGCCTTTCGGTGGAGGGACTTTACCAGAGGTATCTCCTGGAAAATGGAACGTTCCAGCAATTCATCTTCGTATGGATTTGAAACTGCTGAATTTTGGCCAAAGGCGGTGTGATCCAGTAACGCTTGTTTGAGCCGCCGGTGATTACGGTTAAGGAAATCTCCTTTTAATCCAAATACACTCAGACACATCCGGCACCCGATATCTACCCCAACAGCATAAGGAATAATGGCGTTTTCGGTAGCAAGAACCCCTCCTATTGGTAATCCATATCCCTGGTGAGCATCTGGCATCAGTGCTCCCCCTCTAACTACAGGCAATCGTGCGGCCACATTCATTTGCTTCAAGGTACCAGGCTCAATTCCGTCTTCTCCAAAAACAGGATAGGTCAAAGGCCTTTCACGTAGCGAAGGCCTGATAATCCCAAAGCCTTTGTCCTCTTCAGCCCCCTGTAACTGTTTGGCCAATTCTCCCAGCACCTGATGCTCCAGGTATTTTTCGGGAGTATGAAGAACGTTTGCAGCAAGGTCAAGAAGTGGGTTTCGCGCTTGGCGGCTCAACGTCGGGTGTTGAAAGGCCAACAACGCCAATGTGATAGCTTCTTTATTTGAGTACCCAATTCGGGTAAGATGTTTTCGTTTGATTTTTGCCATAAAAGTATTAGCGAATGACAATTGCATGCATAATCAAATCCCGTGGACGACCGTCAGGACCTCGCTCATGGCTATAAGCCTTCCTAATCCCTTCATAGGTCATTCCTGCCTTTTCCATAACCCGCCCAGAAGCTGGGTTCAGAAGATCATGATGAGCTTCAATACGGTATAAAGCGGGAAAATACGTCCTAGCAAAATCCAGCACCCCTATCAATGCTTCGGTCATGTATCCATTACCCCAATAAGGAACATCCACTGCATATCCGACCTCAGCAGACCAGGGACGCTCAAAGTGCAATCCTATGGTTCCAACCAGTCCCTTACGTCCATTGGGGATCACCCCAAATACATATGCCTGACCGGTATCCCAGCCCGCATTCAGGCGATTAATGGTTACGAGAGAGTCCTCAATGGAAACGTGAGCATCCCAGGTAAGGAAATGAGCGACCTCTTCCTTGCTGGCATATCGATACATATCAGGGGCATCTTCAGGAGCAAGCCTGCGCAGTTGTAGTCGAGCAGTTTGAAAAGCCTCAGGCAGCAGGGTCGTTTTTTCTAGTGAGGGTTCCATAAAGAAAAAAGGTTGAGAAAATAAAGGGGACCCCGGCTGGCTTACCGGGGCCCGGGCGTTTCGCGGCTGTTGGCCGGAAATATGCTTAGTAAGCTGGGCCTGGCTCAATTTCCAATGCCAGCTTTTCGATGATTTGGTGGGCATCCCGCAACCTTGCACCCGTAAGCTCACGATACCTACGGATGGCAGCAACTTTGCCTTGGTATACCAGGAGGGTCACCAGCTCTTGTTTTTGCTCCATCGTGATTTGATAAGATTTCATCATGACGATTAAGGTTGAGGGTGAAAGAAGAGGGTTTACGGCTCACAGTTGGGTTGGATATAAATCCATCAACTGAAAACCGATAACTGCCAACTGATTACTGGATGCTTGGCGGGTCCATGTCCTGGCTTGGATCGTGCTCAATCCAGATTTTCAAGACCCATAATGCCAAAGCGATGATGATGAGTTTCATGACAATAGAGTTTAACCATTTAAAAACTAGGGAGCCAGACCGGATTCGAACCGGGATCTAACAGCACCACAAACTGTCGCTTTACCCTTAAGCTACAGGCTCCATATACTAAGAGGGCAGAGTTGGATTCGAACCCACGAAAAACTGGATTTGCAGTCCAGTGCCTTAAACCGCTTGGCTATCTGCCCTTGTGCGAGGCCAAATGGGGCTACTACAATTTTCCCCTTTGAGTCGAGCTTTCACTTACCGTAAGCTACGGGCTCCATAATCCTGAAGGCAGGAGAGGAATCGAACCTCTGTAGCCGGAATCAAAACCCGGTGCATTCCCATTATGCTACCTGCCTTTGAGTGAGACCGAATGGAGTTGAACCATTTCCCCCTGCCCTTCAAACAGGTGCTCTACCGGTTGAGCTACAGCCTCATTTCAAAAAAATCACTTCGTCTTTTTTATGTCAAATAATATTTAATCTCTTTCAGGACAACTCTTGAAAGCAGTTATGGAAAATATTTTATGGTGAGACAGATTCGCTACCTTCTCGCCTGCAGGACGGCTACTGACCTAATCCGTTTATCTAAAAAATGACCTATTTCCCAGAATTCAGTATCACTCACAAAAGACTTATTGCCTGAAAATGAGCGATGTCGCATACACACCAATCAGTTTAGGCATAAAAAAACCCGGTCGTTTCAGACCGGGCGTAAAAAAGATAAATAGGTAAATCGCTATTCATCTTTGACATTACGCCCATATCCATGCGTTACCTGAAGACAACGGGAGTCACCACCAATTTCCTGGCACTTGACATTGCTTCGATATGATGGATGAATCAAAAACATAATTTTACTGTTTATGTATACAAATGTACCTTTATTTATGCTAAAGGTGTCAATATCTGTTTCAATGGTAGGGATTCCTGTTTGAGCGGGCATTTGAAGGGTTCGGGCTGTTGGAGTGGTCAAATAATGGAGCTATTTTTCCCAAAATCAGGCTTCACATGAAAAACGCGTTATTTCTATGTACAGGGAATTACTACAGGAGCAGAACTGCAGAGGAGCTATTCAACCACTATTCTATGCAATCAGGGCTTGGATGGAAAGCTTTTTCCAGGGGGCTAAGACAAAACATGGCGGAGAGCCCGAACGTCGGCCCTATCTCTCCGCATGCAGTGAAATTTTTGGATCGACTGGGTATTCCTGCGGTGGGCAGAGATCGTATGCCAATAGCCTTTACAATTGAAGATGCCACCCATTCAGATCTTATAGTGGCTGTAAGCTTGGCAGAGCATAAGCCTGTCATTCATGAGCGATTTCCTGCGCTAACTGATGTTATTAGATTTTGGGACATTGAAGACACCCATATAGCAACCCCTGATGAAGTACTCCCCATTTTGCATCATTATGTGAAGTCGTTAATAGAAGAGCTACAGGGTTTCTCAGGGGCATAAAAAACGAGAGCCTCTCAATTACGAGAGACTCCCAGCCATGAAAACACATCTCATCAGTCTTCATGTTGCCGCCGCAGCGACATCAAATTTCTTTAGATTAATTACTTAACAAGAACGATAATTGTTTCGTAATTTTCAACTTATTCAACGATTTTCATCTCATCAATCAAGTGCCCTGCACCTGCAAATTTATCGATGATGAAAAGTATATAACGGGCATCTACAGCAATGGTTCGGGTCACCTCTGAAAATACGTGGATATCGCTTGCCATTGCTTCCCAGTTGCCATCAAATGCACATCCGATAAGCTCTCCTTTACCGTTAATCACAGGGGAACCAGAGTTACCTCCAGTGATGTCATTTGTGGTCAAGAAGTTGACCGGCAAGGTTCCATTCATTTCATACCGACCGTACGCTCCCTCCGCATACAGAGCCTTGAGCTTTTCAGGTACCACAAATTCAGGATTGGTGGGATCTTCCTTTTCCATGATTCCTTTGATCGTCGTGAGGTAATCAAACTTTACCCCATCTTTCGGAAGGTAGGGAAGAACTTTCCCATAGGTAACCCGCATAGTAGAGTTAGCATCTGGGTAAAACGGCTGATCTTGCCATTCACGTAGTCCCTGAACATAAGTCATGCGAAGGGCTTCAAGTTGCCCTTGAATAGCCTGATTCTGAGGCCGAATATTCTGAAGGTAATAGATATATACCCCAAGCATGGTATTAACAATCGGATCATCTTCAATTGCCTTCAAGGTTGGCTCTTGTAGGAAAGCCCGCATTCGCTCTTTATCAGTGACCACTGAGGTATTAAAAGCATAGGCTGTCCACATCTTGTATTTTTCTTCGGAGGTTTTTCCCTTTTTGGCTTTTTTAGAAGTCATGATATCTTCCAACGCGTCAGGGCGCATATCCTCTGGAATGTCTGCATAAAAGCTATGCATGTTGGTAGCAAAAATTTCCTCTTCTATCCCAGGGAAAAAGTTTTCATACATCTCATCAATCTCGGTCAACATTTCAGCAGCCGCCTCTTTTACCCTTTCTTCCGCTTCAGGACCCGCCTCTAACTGTTGCTTCATTCCTCCTACCTGTAGAGATAATAGAGCTGCTTGGGAAGCAAAAGCACCAAAATTAACATAACTAACATACCGGTCAATTGGGTACAGTTGCTGATGCATATTCTCTATCTCTTTCAATACCCCTTCGTATTTGTCTTTTCGAGTGGCATCCTGCTTTGCCCAAGCCATGAATTGCTCCTCTTCTTGACGTTTCATCGCAGGAATATCATATCGATTCAGCATCAGCGTCTGACCTTCAAGGTATTTATAGTAGTTGGCTAGGCTGGCATAGTCAGAAGCTAAAGCAATACGCACCTTGTCACTTTTACGCATTGCTTCCTTCATGATATCAAGCTTTTGCCCCATCAGCTTGTACTTATCCATGTTACTTTGATCCAACAACATTTTCACATTGTGAGAGGTCAAATAACGATCGGTACTACCAGGGTATCCCATCACCATTGCATAATCCTCCTCTTGAACACCATTTAATGAAATAGGTAGGAAGTGCTTTGGCTTGTAGGGCTGGTTGGTAGAGGAATAATCTGCAGGTTCGTTGTTTGCATTAGCATAAATACGGAACAAGGAGAAATCCCCGGTATGGCGAGGCCACATCCAGTTATCGGTATCCCCACCATACTTACCGATTGAACTTGGAGGAGCACCAACGAGACGAATATCGCGGTAAACCTCATATACGAACAGGTAGGTTTCGCTTCCGTGAAACATCTCTTTGACGACAGCTTTGTATTTACCGTCTTCTGAGGCTTTTTCCGTTAAATCTTTAATGAGGCGTTGCCTAGCACCTGCATCCGTTCCGAGCTTGTTCAGCCTTTCGGTAAGGTCTTCGGAGCGCTTTAGAAGAGAAATTGTTAGCCCGTCTATAGGCAGCTCCTCTGATCGCTTCATCGCCCAAAACCCATCGGTCAGATAATCATTTTCTTCTGAACTCTGGCTTGCGATGGCGTCATATCCACAGTGGTGGTTTGTGAGTATCAATCCTTCTGGAGAGATTATCTCAGCTGTACAAAAGTTTCCCAATTGTACAATAGCATCATGTACAGAAGGTTCTGACTCATTATAAAGCTCTTTCGCAGGCAATTCTAACCCTGCAGCTTTCATTTGAGGGTAATTCAGCTCCTGTACCTTAAGAGGAAGCCACATTCCCTCAGTTGAGTTGGATGGTTGTTGAGCGAATGCTATGCTGAGACTTAGACAAACGATCAACAAAGAAACTTTTCTTAGCATATTATAATAATACCTGAGATTTGGATGTTAGGATGCATTCATATAAGGAGGTCAAAGCTACAGACTTTCCAAGGTTTTTTGCAACCCCACAAATATGTAGTTTTAAAAATTTGAAATCAGTTCAACTTTTACGTGCAACCCCAACAGCTGCAACCTTATACGTAGTACTTGCTGGCTGCACGCCAACCAAGGCATGGATACATGCCTCCACAGTAGCACCAGTGGTAACAACATCATCCACCAGCAAAATCCCTTTTTCGGACAGTTCTTTAGCCGTGAATGCACCTTGCATATTTTGATATCGCTCCTCGATGGAGTGACGGGTTTGGGAAGTTGTAAATTTACTCCGCTTTAAGTGAGTGGTGTTCACTGGCAAGGCCAATTCTTTTCCCATCCCAATGGCAATAGATTCAGCTTGGTTGTACCCTCTTTTTATCTGCTTTCTCGGATGCAAGGGTACAGGTACAAGTACCTCAACTTCTTTTATGAACTCAGAATCTCTGAGGTGGGTGCCCAGCATTCTGCCAAGTTCCTCGCCAAGTTGGGGAAGATTGTCATACTTCAAGGTCTTAATTACCTGTTGCAAAAGGCCCTTTTTGTCAAAGTAGAACAATCCGGTAGCTCCATGTAGAGGAACTTTCCCTCCCAGACGATAATACAATTCATTTTCTGTGGGGGATTCTGTAAAATGCGTTTGAGGCAATTGAGAAATACAGCCTCCACAGAGATAAGATTCTTCAGAGGTGAGTGCCTTTTCACACGCACAACAGCTTCTCGATATGAATAATCTAATGAGGTCTTTTAGCATAAAAAAGTCCTGATTATCTGGAAAATAACCAATTCATTCTTTGGTTCCTATTCTTTTTTTCTTGTTCTTGCTATTCAATATATTTATTTTTTTCATTTTTTGATTTTTTCCTTAGTATGAACATTTATGTAGGTAACATTCCGTATTCAATTACTGAAGACGAATTGTTACAAATGTTTGCAGCTTACGGTGAAGTTACCTCTGCAAAAATTATCATTGATCACGAATCCGGTAGATCTAAAGGATTCGGTTTTGTTGAAATGGACGACGATCAGGGACAGGATGCTATTGATGCACTTCATGACTATGAAATGAATGGCCGTCGCTTGAAAGTTAATCAGGCACGTCCTCGTGAAAACAACTTCCGCGGTGGCGGCGGTGGTGGTGGCGGTGGATACCGCAGAAATGATGGCTACGGTCGTGGCGGTGGAGATCGTCGTGGCGGTGGTGGTGGAAGAGATCGCGGTGGATACCGTGGCGGTGGTGGTGGTCGTTACTAGGCCATACTTTCATCCTGTACCAATTTAGAAAATACATCGAACAGGCACCTCATGGTGCCTGTTTTGTTTTATGTCCCATTTCCATAATTGAGATGGCTTGACTAATTTGTGTGGGTAGAATTATTCAACATCTCAAAAGGTTTTTTCTCTTCCCTCATTAACCAGCGTATTGCCATGTCACAGCAAAAAGTTTACGCCCTTCTCATTGCAATTGATAAATACAAAGGCTCTGTTCCACCTCTCAACGGCTGTGTTCGAGATAGCCAAGATGTCGAAACCTACCTACGCTCAACCGTGTCTGATGACCAACTTCACCTCAGAACCCTTAGAGATGAAGAAGCCACCAAAGCCAATATCGTAGAAGGGTTCCTGGGACACCTGACACAGGCAGGTGAAAATGACGTAGTATTCGTTCATTTTAGCGGACATGGATCACGAGAACGTGCGCCTCAGCAATTTTGGTTCATGGAACCAGATAAAATGAATGAGACAATGGTTTGTGTGGACAGTCGACAGGTGATCAATGGCAAATATCACCGAGACCTGGCGGACAAAGAGATTGGTGCCCTGATCCATAAAGTCACATCTCCCAATCCTGGCGAACAAGAGGGGCCACACATGCTAATGATCATGGATTGTTGTCATGCCGGCTCTGGCTCCAGGTCCACAGAACAGGTAACCGAGCGTACGGCACCTGGTGACAAGGGAAAGACCAGGAAATTGGAGAACTATGTTTTTTTTGAACGACAGGAGCTTCGTGCTGAATACCAGCCCATATTTGACCAGCCTGGACAGGACGCAATCCTACCGAGGGGCAAACATATCCTCATGGCAGGTTGCCAAAGCTTCGAGACTGCCAAAGAACTGACCATTGGTGGAAAGACAGGCGGGGTATTCACCTATGCTTTGCTAGACACGTTGAAAAAAAGTGGGGGAGACATTAGCTACCGCGATCTGTTGCAACGAGCTTCTGGATTTGTGAAAAACCGGGTAAACCAGCAAACCCCCCAGTTGGATGTAGTGGGAGGCGCGGATTCCAGCCTTACCTTTCTCGGAGGCAGTGCAAAGTCAAGCCAAACGTACTACAACCTATCCTTTGACCGGAGGACCCGTGGCTGGGTAATTGATGCCGGTGCCGTAAATGGAATTCCGTTCGTACCGGGAGACCCCACCACCCTCAATGTCTTTGATGCCAATGCTAACTTGGAAGAGACAGAGCCATTTGCTGTTGCAGAAGTGGTAAAGGTTGAATCCAGTTTCAGTATGGTTCGATTTGAAGGCTCAAACTCAGTCATCAATCCAGAATCCGTATTCAAAGCAACCCTGCTAAACTTACCAGTAGCTCCCACTGCAGTACTTTTTGAAGCAGAAAAGGCAGAGAATGCCTCCCAAAAAGCTGCAGTAGAAGCACTTAAACAACAACTGAACATATTTGAAAACGGTAAACCATGCTCTTTCATCACAGAGGCTGATGAGGAACATGACCCAGAATACAAGGTGGTTGCCTATACACATCAGGGAGTTGACAAATGGCGTATCACCCGGCCAGACGATGAGCGACCACTGATCAAACAGTTAGAAGGGTTTACCCCAGAAACCAGTACTGCCCTTATCAAACAGTTAATTGACATCTCACGATGGGACAGGGTTGCCGAATTGGAAAACCCTGCCACAGGAATTCCTCCAGGAGCAGTAAAAATAGAACTATTAGGCCGTGATCGCGACCCGAATACGGGAGATTGGAGTCCCGAAAGTCCCTTAACTCCAGACGCTGGGGGTACGTACCGCTTAGAATATGAGATTTACGAAGTAGATACGGATGGCTTTGCGCTCGGAACACCAGAGGTAAGGATAAAAATCAAGAACACTGCCTCAAGGCCCTATTACGTAGGACTGTTCCTCATGGAGTCAAATTTTGCGCTCTCCCCTATCACAGATGATTCACAGGGAAAATTGCTTCGTCCAGGCGAAGAAGTCTTTGCCATCGGGGGAGAAAGTTTTACTCCTGAAGTAGCCGTAGAACTCATTAACCTGGGCTTAAATGAGGATACAGCTTATTTAAAGCTGATGGTAAGCAGCACGCCTTTCAATACCGAGATCTTCAAGATGGAAGGCTTCGAATATGCCCAGGCTACGAGGGAGATCCTATCTGTTTCAGATCATCCCCTTGAATTTTTAGTAGATAAATCAGGGAATACCCGTGCCCTGCGACCCAAAAAGCCCAGAAGGCTAACAGACTGGCGAACCGAGCGCGTGTCTATCACTTCTGTTCATATTGACAGATCCAACAGTGAAGATGCACTTGCACAAAGTGGCGTTAGCCTGAGTTCTCCAGCTGGAGTGGAAGTAAGCCTTTCTAGTGTTCCTGAGGCCACACGCTCGTTAGGAGGAAACAACCCCTTGGTTTGTCCACGTGTATTGACAGAAAATCCAGAGATGGGGCATCTCATAGAATTGATCCCTGGAAGAGGTTCGGCACCTGCCCAAACGGTACTGGAAGTAAGTACCAACGCATCTGAGGTTTCTGCCCAATCTCCCCTGGAAATCACCTTTGGCAATGAAGAATTGAAGAAAGGGGAAGCCATTATGGCAATTGTCTCTGACGGAGAGCTGTTTTATCCGGTTGGCCTAACGGTAGCTCAAGAAGATACCCAGGGTCCAAAACTTGCTGTTGAGCAACTTCCAGAAAATGGTACACCATCCGTTTATGGTACCAGAGGACTGGGAAAAACTTTTAAACTGGTATTTCAAAAAATCTTCAGCAAACACACCGATAAGATCACTTTTGATTATCCCAGGCTATCAGTGGTTGAGCAAAAACCGAATGGGAAACTCGCATATCCATATGATGTGGCATACGTCCAACATCAGGTGGCCGGAGCCTCCCGAATCCTGCTCCTCATCCACGGATTTACCGGAGAAGTCCAGGAAACTTTCTTTGATGGAAACGATGATCAATTGTATACGGAGCTAAAAAAGTCCTACGACCTTATTCTAGGATTTGATTATGAATCCTTTAACACCCGAATTGACCGTACCGCCATTGATTTGGAAAAAATGCTGGAGCAGGTCGGCCTTAAGGGTATGCACAACAAAACCCTGGATATCCTCACCCATTCTATGGGCGGGCTGATCAGTCGTGTATTTATTGAAGGGCAAAATGGAGACATGGTGGTAAATCACCTGTACATGGCAGGCACTCCCAATGGAGGTTCTCCCTGGCCGTCTATAAAAACATGGGCCACGTTTGCCTCTTCATTGGTGCTCAATCATATTCCGGTAATTGGGTGGATATTTACAGGGCTAGGATTTGTTCTTGGAGCAGCGAATGCGTTGGATAAAGTCACCGAGGATATGGCAACTGGCTCAGACCTGCTGGTCGACTTACAGGAGGGGTTTGATCCTCAGGTAAAATACACAGTTATAGCAGGAAATACCTCCGATATTCCCGATGACTCTCCCCACAGAAGCATGATCACGAAGATTTTAGACAAAGTCGGTTTGGATGCTTTGCAACAATCTGAACTGGTAGATTTACTCTTTAAGCAACCCAATGATATTGCTGCAAGCGTGGACAGCATCCTCAAAGTGGAAGAAAATCGCAGCCCTGCCCCAGAAAAGGTCGAGCTTCCTTCCAACCATTTCAACTATTTTGTTCCCAACGCTAAAGGGGGTGTTATGACGGAACTATTGGAAACCATCCGGGATTCAGGACATGCGTGAGGAAATTACCGAGTGAGCAATACCAGGATAAGCGGTAGGACAAAAAATACGACTACAACATATCCTACTCCATAAAGCCGATTTTCCTGCGAAAGTTGGCCGAGCTTTCTTGCTAGCCAAATGGGGATATTTCTGACCACCTTAAAGGGAGACATCAGAAAGACACCAATCAGGTTCGTAAGCACATGCGCAAGGGCTACTGCTAACGTTGTTCGGGGATTATCTGATATCACAAAAATGGCCGCCAGAAAAGCAGTGGTAGTGGTGCCTACGTTGGCGCCCATCAAAAAAGGAAAGCACCTTTCAAGGGTCAGTTTTTTAGTGGCCACAAGCGGTACAATCAAGGAAGTCGTCACAGAACTTGATTGCACCAATACAGTACTGAGTAATCCAGACAAGATGGATTTGAATGGGCTTCCAAATACATATTTTTTCAGGTTCCGCCGGACCTGCCCGATGACTGTCTGGCGTAATATTCGGCTTAACCATTGTAAGGAACCAACCATGAGCATTACACTGACAAGTAAAACCAGCAAATATAACCCCTGCTCATAGCCTGGAATCGACATAAGGGATAACAGCCAGTGGGAAAAAGCTTGTAAGAAAAACAATAGCCCTCCCATTCCCTCATTGATGGATCCAAGCAGAGGAATATGCTCAGCCAGATAGCTCGCTGACCCCGATAACAGGCCTCCGGCCAGCTCAAAGGGAACAATCACCAGTATGACCAGTATATTGAAAAAATCGTGCAGGGTAGCTGCTGAAACTGCCCGCCCATACTCCTCCCGTTTGCCAATGTATCCCAGTGCAATCACGGTACTGGTGACAGAGGTGCCTACGTTAGCCCCCAATACCATCATAACTGCGTCGGGTAGCTCCAGTTGGCTTGCAGCTACTAAACCAACCATAATGGTGGTTGTAAAAGAAGAGCTTTGTACAATCGCAGTAGCAAGTATACCTATAAAAAGGTACAAAAATGGGCTGGTATCTGTACTTATAAGCCTGGAAACCAAGCTATTACCCATCAAACGGAGGCTATCCCCCATCAGGTCGAGGGAAAGTAAGAATAACAACAAGGCCAGACCAAGCTGAAAGAGCCTAAGAACCCTTCTTCCGAAGAGGTATTGCTTCGTGCTATGTAGCCCGTTACCTGGTTGCAAATTACTTTTAGTTGGGATACCCGCGACAATACTGGCCGCTCATTTTTACAAGGGGCGAAATATAGGAAAGCCGGGCATCCCAAACGTTAACTCATTGTTAAATAATGAAATTACTCTTACTTCTTCCGAAGTAATGAAATAAAAATACCATCAAAGCGTAACGCCAGAAAGCATTACCGATTGGTCAACATTACTGACATTTGGGTTACACAGCCATGCTAGCGGTTTCTTCCGTATTGCTCATGACTAGATACCCAGTCTGATGAAGAAATTGCCGAAGCCAAAGACAGCTCCCCTGCCAGGACTATTCCTGCCAATATTTCCGCGAACTTATGCACCTTCCCACGTCGATAACAATCCATGACCTCCAGGCTCTCCCGTTGAGTAGCCAGCCCGGTACCACCTCCATAAGTAGCCACAATAAGAGAGGGAATGGTAATGGAAATGTACAGGTCATCTTCCTCTGTCAATTCTGTGTACAAAATGGCAGCCGAAGACTCGGAAACATTCGCCACATCTTGCCCAGTAGCAATGAAAACGGCAGTAATGCCATTGGCAGAGTGGGCACCATTGTTGTTGGCACCAGATAGGATGGTTCCTACGTTCGTCACCTGGGAATGGTAAGCGAGGGTTTTGGTATCTACCCGCATCAGGTTATTGAGTACTTCTCGTTTGATGGTAGCTTCAGCTACGACACGCTTCCCACGGGTGTGCATGACATTCACCTGAGAAGCTTTCTTGTCGGTCGCAAGGTTGGACTCCAAATAGAAGTGCTTGAAAGGGTAGTCCTTATAGTGATCCAGAATCCAACTACAAGCTGCAAAAGTTGCTCGCCCCACCATGTTTTGCCCCGCCGCGTCTCCGGTGGTATAGTTAAAACGGAGGTAAGCGAATTTGCTGGCAAGGTAACAATCAATATAAGATAGCTTTCCGACGCTTGTTGTCGCTTCTGCTTGCTCAGCAATTTCAGCGGTGTGGGCTTTGACCCATTTAGAAAACTCACGCGCTGACCGGGCATCTTCCATAACAAATACGGGTGCCCGTTGCATCGCATCGTCAAGAACGGTACACTTTGTACCTCCACTGGCATTGAGCACTTTAACTCCCCGGTTGTAGGAGGCGATCAGGGTTCCTTCAGTGGTGGCCATAGGCACCACAAAGTCTCCTTGTGCATGTTCACCATGAATGGTAATGGGACCGGCAAATCCAATGGGTATCTGGGCAACTCCAGTGAAGTGCTCACAATTGCCCTGGGTAATATGGGGATCAAATGAATAATGAGGGATGTGCTCTAGCTTTTTACCCGTGTATTCTTCGATAAATCCCTGCCGCCTTTTAATGGCAGATTCCGAATAATCGTCATGAGGGTCCCTCGGAATCGCAATTCGATTCACATCCTCAGTAACAATGGTATCTTCAACCTTTAGCTTAAGCGTGCCAAATGGCTTTGCCTCGAATTCCAGATGAATGCTGTATTTACCTTCCGGTAAGTGCTCCCGTTCCAAGTGCAGGTCCACGATGGCACGTAGCGGAAAGTCTATAGGACTTCTTGAATCCAGTTCCTTTGCCGCAAGCTTTCGTTCACCATTGATCAAAAGTGAAATATGGTCCAAGGGTAATTCTTCCTTGCCAACTTTCAGGCGACTTATTTTTACCAGTTGAGCATCGCTCAGCCTGTTTTTCAAGGAGAATTTTACGCCTCCATTTTCATTTTTCAGGCTACCAAAGGTGTAGAGCTGTTTTAACAGCAAACTTGGGACAAACATAGGCTAGTTTTTGGGATCAAATGATCACAAAAATTACACAGCCTTATCCAGACATGCTAATGGTTTGATGAATTTTCCTAGAGCTTCAAGCAGTTTTTATTCCCTGGGAAGGAGGAAGGGGTTGCCCGTTCAATCTTTTTGCAAATCTATACACTGCGAACTGGGCTTTTTCTTCGATTTCTATTTTATCCATTATCCTATTTATCAAAAATATTCCCATACCACCTTTGGCTCTTCTTCGTATGATGTCTTCTATTTCGCGTGGGCGGTATTCATTCATGGGGAACGCTTTTCCAGAGTCTCTTATTTCTACATAAACTGTGGAGGTGTCTCGGTACAATTCAACCTCAATAACCGAACAGTTATCACATTGGTGAGAATGAATCATACAGTTGGCACAGGCCTCATCTACCGCCAAAACAATCTGATGGGCAGTTTTTTCTGCCACAGCCATTGCTTCAAGCTGCTCTTTTACAAAGTGCCGAATAGCACTTAGGTTAGCTTTCGTACATGTGACCTGGATACTCGGTTTCATGAGGTGGCAAAAAGATTGGGGACATCACTGCTGGACGGAAAGATTTCCACGATTTGATCGAGCCCCAAAAGTTGAAATACATCTTGTACATTTTGAGAAAGCCCGCTAAACACGATCTTTCCCTCTTTTTGTTCAATTTCTTCCAAATGCGAGATAAATACCCCTAAGCCTGCACTGGAAATGTATTGTAACTCGCTGCCATCAATGTGAAAATTGACGACTCCACTGTTTAATTGTCTCTCCATACACTCATCCATCTCAATTGAGGAGTTTGCATCTAAATCTCCCACAGGAATAAGCGTAACAAAAGATTCTCCTTCTATTTCCTTGATTTTCATAGGTTCTGTAGGGTGGTACGCAATTAGGTATATATAGGTTATCTAATGAGTCAAAAGAAATCTTACAAGATCCTGATCACCAATAAGGTATAATCATCGTCCAGGGTTTGGTGAGAAAATTTTTGAGCCTCATCAATCAATAACTTTGCAAGGGCTGAAGAGGTTTGTTGCCTATTGGCATTTACCAACGCTTCCAGGCGATGTTGACCGAACTCTTCTCCTTCAGGGTTCCTCGCTTCGATTAGCCCATCAGTAAACAAGACCAGAAAATCCCCTTTTACAAGCTTCAGCCGTTCGATCGGGATAGGCTTACGTGCATATTTACCCTTGGGAACGATGCCCAAGCCCAGTGTTCCTTTTCTCAGAGATTGGACCCGGTCGGCGTCTGCCTGGTAATACAGTGCAGGACAATGCCCAGCACGGACCATCTCCATTTCCTGTTTCTCCAAGTCGATATCCAGGTAGGTCAATGTCATGAAAAAGCCACGTTCAAAGCATTCATACAAGGCTTGGTTGGCATGGCAGATAAACTCGTCCGGTTCCAGGTCTGTAAGGCTCAGGGCATGAAACATTCCTTTTACCTCTGCCATGTAGAAAGCGGCGGTGGTTCCCTTACCGGAAACATCTCCAATCGCTACCCGAAATCGGCCGTTCCCCTGGTCAAGAATATCAAAATAGTCCCCGCCAACTTCATCTGCAGCTTCATTCAGTGCCACAAACTCAATCCGATCGGAGACCGGGAGCTTCTGAGGCAGCAATTGTCCCTGAATATGTTTCGCAATCTTTAATTCTTCTCGATATCGTTCCAGCTCAATGGCGTCCTTTATGCGACGGGCATTGGTGATGGCCGCTCCTGCCTGCTCACCATAGTTGACCAGGGAATTTACCGTAACATCTTCAAATGAATTGCTAATCTCTTTCACGATATACACCAACCCATGAACCTTATCGGGCGAGGTAATGGGTACAGCAAGCAAACTTTTGTATCGGCTATTGGCTGCCCGGAAAGTACGGTGCTTCTTCAGATTTTTAACTAACAGGTACTGGCCCTCTCGCTTGATATGACGAGGGATGTCATATGCCTCAGCCAAACGGGCAATTTCCTCCTCCACAATTCCTTTCCGGAGCTCTACCTTGGAATTGTTGTCCTCATCAAAAATTTCAATCCAGCCAGAATGTGCATTTGAAGATAAAATGCTGGCCTCAAGTAAGGCATTCAGGATATCAGAAAAATCCAGGTTGGACTGGATCGCTTGGTTGATTCGGTTAAACGAGGCGATCTCAGAGCTTCTTTTCTCAAAAATGGAGGCAGTCGGCAGGTTAAAAAATAAGACCAGGATTGAGAACCCACTGTAGGTAAGGGTAAAAATGGCGATAAAGTACACCACATTAAGTGACAAGTGAACGTCAAAAAAGAGGCGTGCCCTTTCCGTTAGCTGGAGCTCATCTGGCAATTTTCCAAGAGCTGTGAGGTAGGTGGAGGAGACAATAATCAGCAAAACAAACAGGCCAAGTGCCCGTAGTTTCTGCTGAAAGTTCAGGTAAGCGGTCCAGCTTACATTGCTGGAGAGATACAGGAATAAAGCAAATGAGAAGACAAAAAAGGTGGTGGTTCCCCAAGAAGGGATCTGAAACAAGGAGGGGCTCATGCCACTCAGCAGGGCAAGAGCTAATACAATCCAGAAGGCATTCCAACTGCTAATTTTCCTCCGTGTTTTTTGATACAGGATGAACCGCTTGTAGATAAAGACAGCTGACAAAAAGAAGATCGTAAGGGCAAAAATCCCCAAGGTATAGAACAGCGGCCCGAGAAGAGTCGTCAGCAGGGTGGTACGCTCCATCAACAGGCGGTTTAC
>JBCDIQ010000057.1:0-20360 GCA_039024295.1 Bacteroidota bacterium
GGGAAATCAGGACTGGCTGATAGCTCTCAATGAAGGGAGGGTCTCGAAAGATGCCTTTCAGCAACCGGTTCTCATATGAACTTTGGTCGAAAGACGGCAGGTTTTCGTGCAATTGAAATGAGGTTACATCATGGATAACTTGCCCCCCGAAATACCTTCCCATGAGCTCTGGCTTTTGCTGAAAAAAGACCGATTTATTGAAGGAGGCATGGCTTTTCTTGCCTCGTTTTATCTTATCTGCCCTTGCCATGGCCACATTATTGAGGCCGAGCAAGTCCACTATTTCACCAGAATAGGTATAAGCCACACCCCCTGCAGCCACCACCCCTAAACTGGGCTTGGGCGTGACGGTGCTAAACAATTCGTTTGCTACCTCGCCAAATTCCCTTCCATCCTCAGCAATGTCAAACTCGGCCATTAAAGGGCTTTCCGCATGGCGCAACATCAGCAGGTAAATGTTGGGACGAGGCAATACAGAAACCAACAGCAATCCCATTGACAGCCAGATAAAAGGAGAAATCCTGGTAGTTGTTAGCTTTTCCTTCCATCCAGAGGCGAAGGTTAGGTTTTGCCAAAATGGATGGTTCAACATCAGCATGAACCAGATGGGAAGCAGGGGTTGATAGAACCTGCCCAAGGCAAAGTGGTCGCCTCCTGTGTAGCAAGGGATCAGGAGTCCTACAACCAACAGCATAGAAAGTGTAAGCTGGGAACGATACCAATCCTTATGCTTTCGATTGAACCAATAGTAGAACCGCCTCCAGCCTTTGTACTTATTTGTTAGGAAATATTTGTTCAGGTTTGAAAGCAGTAAGAGAATGGCGATGGTAACCGGGACAATCGCTACTGGAGCTATCTCGTAAAAAAATGTTACAATGTATTCAACCCCAACCCATGCATTAGAAATCTTATCTGAAGATACTTTTGCGTAATAGGTATTGGGAAATAAGGAGGCAAAGTAGAAAAGTCGCCATCCGGTAAGGGCTGCCACTGTTCCCCCGAAGGTCAACATCGGTAAGATAATACGCTTGAGGGCAAGCGAGAATTTTTCACTTCCCCAAAGCGTCCACCCCCAGACGGTTAAATAAACCAACCCCCATAGCAGGCTTTCCGGGCGAGTGATGACGAGAAGAGGCAGCCAAATACTTAAGGCCTTTGAAGTTTTTTTGTGATCCTCATGAAAGTGATACTTCACCAAACTTAGGGTGGTCAACAGGAGCAGCGCACTCCACAAGCCTGTCTCCATCAGGGTAAGCAAGGTCCACTCCAGGTAGCCGGGTGTGACATAAAGTAACCCTAACAAAGCCAAGCCAGAAGCAGGGAAAATGTGGGTTTCACCATTTAGTTTTCCAAGAAATTGAACCGCTTTCCACAGGGCCAGGCTTATGACCACCCAGTTAAGCAACGCTAAGGGAAGCGCAACCATTCCCGTACCCATATACAGCAAAGCTGCCATCCACACCCAAACGGAGGAGGTAAACCCTTCCACTCGTTCTCCGCCGATGTTGTACACCATCCCATGTCCTTCTGCAAGGTTGCGGATGTAAACGAAGTAGATGTTCGCATCGTCAATACCAATGGGAGCATTCCGGTAGATGAGGGTCCAGTAAATGAGCCCTACCATTCCAGTGAGGCTGCTCACCCAGATTAATTGCCACCATTTTCGGTCTATTCGTTGCCAGGCGGATCGCATCATGTTATTGTTCAAAGGTGTTGCTTCCATTTTCCCTCCATTATTTGCTGGTAAACTTGAGAAAATTGCTGCCCGATGGCTTTCCAGTCATATGCTGACACAAACTTCAATGCGCTTTTTCGTAGATCTTCCCGGTCGCCCTGGCATAGTTCTATCATGGCTTGGGCTGTTTTTTCAGGGGTATTTTCTACCCATTTTCCACAGCCTGCTATTGCCGCTTCCTCCCATGGAGTAGAAGTACTGGCCACTATGGGAGTGCCAGATGCCAAGGCTTCTGGATATACATTTCCAAAGTTTTCGTTGTGAGAGGGCAGCGCAAATACATCTGCCGCCGCAAAGAATTTACGTTTTGCATTTCCATTCACCTGCCCTACCAAATGAATCCGCCTTTCCAGGTTCGCATGCTTAATTTGCTGACGGAGGCGGCCTTCTTCTCCATCATCTTGGCCCGCTATCAGCAAATAGGCATTGGGATAAGTGGACAGAAATTGCTGAAATGCAGTAATGAGGATGTCAAACCCTTTCTTCGCCTGCAGCCTGCCCATCGATACCACCAGGGCATCTGCCTCCACCTCAGGCTGATCCACATAGGTATGGATCAGCTCCATCCGCGAGGGGGCTTCCTGCGAGGTGTACTCTTCCAGGGAAATCCCATTCGGGATGATGAACACCCTCGCCTTGGGGAAAATGGCCTGTATTTCCCTCTTTTCCTGTAAAGAAGTTGCATGCCAATAAATGTGATTGGCAAATGGACCTAGTAGTGCTCTGATCCATAGGCCTTTGAGAGGTAGCCCATTCTTCAGTATCCAGGGGGCCAGGGCACCTCTGGGAGAAATGACCGCTGGCTTGTTCATCATTTTGGCATATGCCAGGCCAATGGGGGTGGGGGTAGAGAAAATGTATTGCACATGCACCACATCTGCCTGCTTCATTTCCCGGCTGAGGTTGGTCATCAGCGGAAAAGAAAGGCGTTCCCGGATGGTATCATCGTAATAGGTGACCGAAATGTTGGGCTCAAAATCGGAAGGGGTGTTGGGAGGAACTTCGAGTTTATGAGGTCGGTTGGCATTCGTGGTCGCTACTGTCACCCGATGGCCTAATGCTGCCAATTCCCTGCACGCGTATAAACTGGAGAAAATGGGGCCTCCGTATACGACTGCTGGGTAAAAGCTAGGGATGATCAAGTTAATGTTCATGCCAGTTCAGGTTGAGGTGGTTGAAAAGATTGTTGGTACGGATAGGCTTCGCTTTCGCGGAATATTTTGAGAATAGCCAAGCATAAGCCGATGGTAAACCAGCCGAAATAGCAGGCGGTGTTGTTGAAGGTCATTTGGCCAGTGACAAGTGTTTGAAAAATAGAGGTGAGCACCACCAGCATGAGTGGACTCTTGAAAATCCACAAGACCTTTACGGCTTGGTAGAGCAGAAATAGCGCGATGCCTAGCCGGAATATGATGTAAAAGAATCCAAAGAACAGGCCCGCCTCAATTACAATTCGGAGCCATTCGCTTTCGGTGTAAACAGTGAGCTTTTGCAGATTAGAAATCTTGGTGGCAGCGGCAGATCCAACCCCCAGTCCTACCCCCAGAACAGGTAATTCTCGTGGGGCCATTTGGAAAACTGCGAAATTATCGCGGATGATACGGTTCATGATGCCCCCTTCTTTTTTGCCCGCGCGTTCCTGACGGTCCATCATATGGCCCAGGTTCTCGCTAAATACCATGCTGACCAGCACCCCGCCCACAATGGCACCAACCATCGAAAAGAATACAATTTTGGCCCCCAAGGCACTCCTCCCAATAAAAAAGCCTGACCCGACCAAAGAAGCTCCTACCAAGGCAGACAAAAGGAAATTAGTTCTCGATCCGCTTACTGCTACGTTAGCCAGGGCTGCTCCCAGGCATATCAAGCCTAAAGTGGTCGGAACAAACCGTTCATTTCTTGGCAAGACAAAGTTTGACAATACCATTGCCAATGCCAGTGCCGTGAAATGGGCATGGCCATTGGTGAAAGAGAAGAACCCATAGGGCCTCACCACACCAGCCACCACGGTAAAGATCATCTGCTGGTCTTCGCCCCCCACGCTTCGATTGATATAAGCAGTATCAGGGGATTTACTTTGGATGACCACCAAAATCGCTGAGGGGATGGCTAGCAAGCAGACCAACCTCCCATATTTTTTAATATCCTCCCATTCCAGGGTTTGCTGCATGATAAAGGCCAAAGGCATCAAGAAGAAATAGTTCCGATAGCCATAAATCACGGGGAAGTAAGGCAAGGCGAGCTGGTAGAGCTGGATGATGGCAATTACAATGAAAATCCCAGAGATGATGTACGCCATCCTTGCCAGGAAATCATTTGGAAATAGGCGGTTCCGCAAGGCCTTCCAGTAGATGATCGCCACTACGCCGTCCTTTATCATCAACAAAGGGGTGCTCAAAGACGGTAATACCCATTTTCTGAGAGAGCCATCAAAAATCATCAACACAAATACCAGCATGATCAGACGGTTGATCTGCCTTGCAGCCTCAGCTCTTTGGGGAGAATATATAGCAATGGATTCCTGCATGATGAGGGTTAGGCGATCATGTTTTGATATATCGCCTCAGCTTTCTGGATGAGGTACTGGTTTTCTGGAGCCATGTACTGCGCTTTGAATTCTTCTTTGAATTCTTTCCGCTTATCTGATGGAGATAAATGGTAGTTGGAAGTAGAAAAGATCTGGTCTCGGTTTTCTGGGGTGTGCTCGAAATCAGCGAATGAGGTACCTAATTGTTGGTTGATCCGCTTGATGACAGCTCCAAAGTCGGTGACTACCTCATCAAATCTTGCCAAGACAAACTTGCCTTTATAAGGCATGAGCTGTTTGTAAAAATTGATGTACCAGCGTATTTCATGTTGGATATGCCAGTGGAAGTAGTGTTTGTTTTCCCGAACCGCTGCTTCTTTCCTGAGTGCCCTGAGCGATACGACGCATGCCTCCGGATTTCTAATTAAAACAAGGGTAGGCACATCCAGGCTAACCGCTTTTATAATCTGTGCCGCCGAGTGAATATGGGTGGCAATAGACAGCGATTCCGGCTGGTAATTCCTGAAAACAGCATAGGCAAAACTGTTGGCACATCGAGGAAATCCCTCAATGCAGATGTCCGAATCTTTAGAGACAATGCGATCAGTGGAATGTCCCAGTACCTTGTTATACTGCTCAGCTATCCATACAAACAGTCCCGGAGATTGCTCCAGCAGCCGTTTGCTTTTAAATTTCGCAAGTTCAATGGTGTGATGAATTAGCATATTTGGGATAAGCTATTTCTGTTAATACATGAAGGATTTTTTGGTAATAATGCTCCCAACTGTAGTGGGCTGCCACAGAACGAGCAACCCTGCCAGTTTCTCGCAGTAATTCTCGATTTTCGTAGTAGCGTGTCAACTCTCGCTTGAGGGCATCTAAGTCCCCAGCTGGGATAATCTCCCCGCCTCCACGTGCTACTGCATCTTTTGCTCCCGTATGATCAGTGACGATAACCGGGGTACCACAGGCCATTGCTTCTAGCACAACCATTGCCCAGCTATCCAGGTAGGAAGGAAAGACAAATACATCAGCTTCCTGATAGTACCTTGCCAACTCCTCATGGTGTAGAAAAGGAACGTAGGTGAAATCACCCTGGTAAGCTTGCATCAAGTCTGCTGCATTGGCCACCGGCCCCACCAGGATGAGTTCAGAATTGGGAAAGTTGAGTTCTTTATGAGCTTTAAGGAGGATGTCCAGCCCCTTTCGTTTGGTCAGGGTCCCAGCAAAAAGCATTTTAAAGGGGCCAGACTCCCGATAAGTACTTTTGGGGCTGAACCGGCTGGGGTCGAATCCCAGACTTACTTTTTTAACCTTCTCTGGGGCAAGGCCCTCCTCCAGCATCGTATCGCGGGCAAAGCTGGACAAGGTTAAAATGTAATCGGCTTCCCGATACTCTGCTTCCTTGGTATCATTGATCTCTTTTTGGGTTTTAGGATCAGGCAGTGAATGCGCGAAAGAAGGAAAGCGTTCCGCCAATTGAATAATCTTTCTGTAGTGGACTTGTGCCAGGTCCAAAACTGCTTTTTTGCCGTGCTGATGTGCAGCGTTAAAGGTGTTTAAGCAAGATTTTTCATACCCTATTACCACATCTGCCTCACTGGCAACAATTCTTTGTGCTACATAAGCATCGTGTTTCTGCTCCATCTCAAACACCCTCTTTTCCCCTTTTCTTCCCAGCGCTACCCCCATTTGCCTGATTAACTCAGCATGTCCATGTTGATGAATCAGGTCTGCGTTGAGCGGGGGGAAATGCCTTTTCCGAAGTGTGCTTATAAGTTTACTCTTGAGAGGGCCAGGCAAAATATTCACTGCGGAATAGGGAAAACTGTCCGGCTTGTACCAGATTGTGGTGAAAAACCGCTCCAAAGCATCTGCCTGCTGAAGGGAATAGCAAAGGTGATGGGTGTATTGTTTGACGGGATTTGAAACAATGGCTTTCATGGTGTTATCAATTGGGGGTTAGGCAAATTGGACTTGGGAGATAACAATTGATGGGCATCCAGCCATCTGTTCACATGGACCTGTAACTGGTGGTGTTGCAGCTGAAATGATGGCAATTGATCCAATGTCTTTCCAAGGTTGTGGGTAATGGGAATAAGTGCCTCCTGCTGGTCAACCGCCAGAGGAGGTAAACCCTTGATGGGCTCATCTAGTCCTGCCATCATTACCGGAAGCCCATGTGCCAGATAAGCTGCCACCACCCCACTTTTACCAATGATTTGGGGAGCAGTAATGGCAATACCTGCATCAGCGCATTGCAGGACGCCGGAGACCTCTTCTTCGTTGAGAGAGCCTATCTTTACCAGTTGGATGGCCGGGCATACTTCTTGAATCCTGGCCACAACCTTTTCAAAATCTCCAACCGAAGCTTTTCCCATATGCATGAGGTACAGGTGACGACTACCTGTATATCTGGACAAGGACTCCCCAAGTTGTTGCCATTTCCAGTCAGCAGGGATTCTGCCAAACCATACCAGGAGAAGGCGTTCTTCACGCGGCGGGAGTCCATGTGCCAGCAGCAGTTGTTCCGCTTTTTGGCTGACGCCATAATGAACAGGAATATTACTGAATAGCGGCAGCACATTTGCCTCAATCCCAATCTGATTGAGCAAAAACTGGAAGGTGGAATTGCTGGTACAGATGCTTTTAGGAGATACTTTTCGGATGAGTCGCTTGATCAATGTTCGCTGGGCCGCACCGATGAGGTTCCGCTTTGTAGACTCGCCTTTAGCCCTTCCAATCCAGGGTTCATGAAACATGAAGCTTATGGGTTGGTAATCTTTTAGCCAGTTACCAAATTGTTCCAGGAACCTGAAAGGCAATCCTTTGGCATGAAAGGCATAAATCACAAACTGCACTTCTATCCACTCGGGTTGGAAATCGGCTAAAAACGTATCTGCGAGTTCTTTTTTCTGTTGCCAAGGGTAAGCCGCCGGGATGCGAAGACATGGCATGCCCAAAATACTATCATAATGTATGACCTCGGTGTTCCGGTCATATATGCCTAGCAAGGCTACTTCGTACCCTACGGCTGAAAGCGCACCAGCAAATTTGAGGGTGTAGTCACCTACTCCATCCTTGCCCGCTTCCAGGCTGCCACCGATAAAAAGGATTTTTTTCATGGCCTTTCTCCTATCTTTTTTGCTGGGACACCTCCCCAAATTTCATATGCGGGTACCGACTGGGTCACCACTGCACCTGCAGCAACGATTGCTCCCTGGCCAATGGTCACCCCTTTGAGCACCACCACATTGCACCCCAACCAGGCATCTTTTTCCACAACAATTGCTGCTTCAGGACAAGGTTGGGTATTCATGGGCACGGAACGATCTTCATATCCGTGGTTATGATCAATGAAGCGGCATCCTGAAGCAATCAGGGCATGATCATGCAGTTCCAGCCTGCAGGTGATGTTAAATTCACTGTTACTGCCTACAAATACCTGATCTCCTAAAAAGATAGAAGGCCCTGGTTTCCATATGCCATCATATTTGACATACACTCCCTGTTCCAGCTTGCAGTTTTTCCCTGTCTTGAGTTGATGTGGCCACGTAACATATATGCGGTCAAGGTAGGTTCCCTTTCCAAAGGCGGCTCCACCTAGTCGAAAGTACGTTTTCCTGAATTCAGACCTGGCCATTCGTAATATCGCGCCAAGGCGAAACCATCCTCGCTGGAACTTATTGTCGGAGGAGCTAGGCACAGCCTGCGGGCTGAGAGCTGAGGGTGCGCGGACCACTTTATCCATAGTTCACAGTTGAAATTAAAGGAGCCGAAAAATGTACCTGATAGTCAGCAAGGGCTTGTCGGGCAATGTCTTCCCATTGATAGGACAGTGACTGGCTATGAGCTTGACTTCTTGCCAAAACCAATTGCTGTGAGTCCTTGAGTAAATGGACTGCCTTGAGGGCCATCGCATGTGTATCTCCTGGTGCTACTTGCCAATCTTCTGGAACAAACATGGCAGGCCCTGGTGAACGGTAGGCCAAAACGGGAAGGCTTGCAGCCATCATCTCCAGCGCACCATACCCAAAACTTTCCCAATAGCTCGGGAAAAGCCCCAGGGCACAATCTGCCAAAAGTGTAGGAAGTTCATTGGGCTCGAAAGCGGGAATTACCTCCACATAAGGTTGGTCTTCCCCTGTAAAAAAGGCCAGAACTTCTGCGGGTGTCTGAAACATTCCTTTGGTCCCCATGAGCTTAAGGCGTGCTTCGGGAAGGAAAGAACGAATACGGCGAAATATATCTCCGAAGTCTGTGGCACCTTTTCGAAAATCGAAGGTGCCCACGAATGCAATTTTTAGCGCATCAGCGTGAGTACTCCTGCTTTGATCGAATAGTGCTCTTCGCTCGGGAGTAATGCCATTGGGCACCACCAGAATACAGTTTGGGTCAAATCCCTTTTCAATCAGGACTTTTTTGTCCCAGTCGTTTTGTACCTGAACCAGGTCTGCCTCCAGCATGGTCTTTTCTTGGGTCCACCGAAGGTGGGCCTGACGCTTTTGCTCTTGCGGACCTTTTAGCCACCTTTTGAGACGGGAAGTCCACTTAAGCTGCTCTGGGATTTGAACCCTGTCACGCTGGTACCACAGTAAGGCTGGCCGAGCGATCATCAGGCAGTCTTGATCGAACAATTTCCGATCGAAGGGTAAGCTGTCTGCTTCGTACAGGACAGCATTGTAAGTGCCCTTATTTGCTTGCAAATGTGCTTTTAGGGATTCTGCATAAGCTGTCATGAAAGACGGTTGGGGAAACCTCCCTTGCAGGTGATAAGTCTGGGCTAACTCTGTAGCGGTGATCACTTCACAATTCCACCCCAACTTCTGGAGGGCTTCCGCGAACTCCAGGCGATTTTTGGTCGCTCCAAGCTTCTTGGACCTGATGCCTGGGGTGAATAGCCCCATTCGGCCTTGGGTAATAGATAAAGGAGCTGGTTTCATGAGATAGAGGGCGTTATGGCTAAGGGAGTGGCGGGAAGATGCCCTTTGGCGGTAATGATTTTGTGAAAGTGTGTTTCTAATTGTTCCCCAATTATTGACTCCCTCCATTGTAAAGTATGTTGCCGGGCTTGCTCAGATACCTGCTTCCAGAGGTCTGGGCGTTGACCTACGTTCAGAATAAGCTTCGAATACGCCTCCACAGAGGTGTCATCCAGCAGAAATCCGGTTTCTCCATCTTTAAGGTAGGAGGCAGGGCCTAATCGGTTGACACAAATAGGAGGTGTTCCTACTGACATGGCTTCGACAATGTTCCGGCCATAAGGCTCCGGGCACAATGTTACGAGAAAGTCCATGCTTGCAACCTGTTGGTACACTTCTGAATTGGGCAGTACCCCTTCAAAATGGATGCGTTGTCCCACCTGAAGTTCTTCCACCAACTGTCGGGCAACCCCTTCGTCTTGTCCTTTTCCCATGATGTAGCCATGCGTATCCCTGCCAGCTTCATTTAACCTTGCTACCAGCCTCACAAAGTCAGGCAAGCGTTTGCTGGGATGAAAACTCCCAACAAAGGCCAACCTAAGGGGCTTCCCTGCTGGACTCAGTTCCCTAGCGGTGACCTCTAATGTGGGGTGTACAATGACTGGGAGCGTAGTGATGTATTTTTTCGGGTAAATGGCTGAGAGTTGAGCAGCCAGATTTTTACTTTCTGTAAACAGGAGGTTGGAGGCTTCGATTGCTCGCTTCCAGCCACTATGGCTGAAATAGACGCTCATTTCGGAAGGTTTCCACCCGAAGGCAGGTTTCTGCACAGGAGGGTCCTGCTCATACGCACTGTAGAGAGGCCCTATCGCGAGGGGCAGCCCCGCTGTAAAGATATAAGGGGCACTATTTCGATAAGGGTACAACCGCCATACAAGGTCAATGGCAGAATCCTGTTGGATAGCTGATAACCATGCAGCACTTTGCTTGCTGTAACTCCAATATTTCCAACTGGGAAGCCCATGGTATTTGCTAGCTTCTTTGATGGTGGTGTTGGGAATGGGCTGCCGAACCTCGTTTTTTTCCGTGAAAACAAATAATCGATGTCCACGAAGGGCAAGTGCCTTGATCCAATCATGACAAAGGAGCCCCTCTCCATGCGGAAGGTGGTCCGTCAGGCAGTCAGATGCATACTGCACAAATATGTTCATCGATCTACTCATAGGATAGATGCTGAAGTAGGTACCAGGGCAGGCTTCTTGAGAATTTTTCTGGTTACAGTTTCATAGAATGGCACCTGTTGTTTTAGCCAATAGCTAAGGTGCTGTTTCATTGGGGCTATCCTGGCAGCATTGGCCCGGGGCGTAGCCTGAGTAGGTGCTGCCGTCCCCAAGAAGTTTCCAATTTGGTTCAGGTCCAGACCCCCCTTATCAAGGTTGACCATGAGAAGGTCATTGGGACGAGAAGTGAAATAAGACTGTATCCGGTTATGGTGGTCCCAATAGGCTTTGAGCAGTTTGGTTGGTTCATAACGGTGAGTCCCATAGGTGAAGTGGAGAATCTCGTCGTCTGCTCGTCCCCATTTCCAGATTACCCTTCCTTCAGACAGCATCCACTTCATGCTTGCAAGCCATTTATGCTCGTCTCGGAAAGTGTAGATGAATTGGCTGTTAGGGAATTTTTGGTCTAATTCCTCAAAAAAGTTGGGGAAAGGCAGGTCGCCAAAGGCCCGGTACTTATGCCATAATACATTTAGGGGCTTTGATTTGATCACATTGAGCTCCTTTCGTAAGCGATAGGCACCGTAAGGGGTGCGACGAATTTGTGGGGTAAACTGTAAGCCTGGATTCAGTTCATGTTGCTTCACAAATAGGGGAAGAGAAAAATGTGCAGTCGGAATCCCCATAAGCTCAAGTCCCTGACACAAAGAAGTTGTGCCAGTACGCGAGAGTCCGATGCAAAAAATCTTGTTCATGGCTACTTAGGCTATTGATTTGGCAATGGGTCAATGGGTGAGCTTGTGGGTTATTTTTTCTGACCATGCTTGCTGCCAGTCATGAAACTCGCGCTGATGGTGGTTCACAAAAGATTTGATGACAGATTGATCCTTCCAGAAATCGGCAACTTTACTGTTGATGCGTGCTCCGTCCTTATCTCCTGCAGTTTGCTTTAGGTATGCTCGTTGACGGTATGCCGAGGCGATAAGGCCAGCCCACCTGTTTTTTTGCTTAAAAGCGGCTCTTTCTCTTTCCAAATCAGGTCCAAATAGGTTGTAGCCCAATTGTTCCAAAAGCTCGTAAAAAAGATAGCTCAGTGGGCCTTCCTGGTATTTCAGCCAAGGCTTATAGGAGGTGATGTAATGGATGTTGAGATCAAATCGTTGGAGTTGCTTCCAAAATTTGGTCATTGGGAAGGTTTTGTGGTAAGCATGTGTGTTCCACGAACCATCCAGAAGGCGAAAGTTGCCGTGTAAGATCGCGTTTAGGGCACTTTGGTCGTGAAATTTACAGGCTTCAGGAAAATTTCGGAGCCATTCTAAGGTTTTGTAGGAGATCTGTTGCTTTCGAAATGTATCTAAATCCATCAGGATCAGGCCGGAGTTGAAATAAGGTGCTAATGGGTCAAGCCCTGCTTCTTTCCAGCGTGGACAGTCTTGTTTAAGGAAGTTCCAATTTGGTTCTCTGGCAACTGCTGCCGCTTTTCCCTTTAGATCGGTATCAAAAAGGGTTTCTACTTCTTTTAAGAAGAGAATGTCGGCATCAAGATATAGTATCCTGTCAGCATCTACCAGTTCTGGTAGTAACAGACGGGCATAGGTAAGCAGGCTATCAAAGAAAAAGCCAGGGAATTGTGAAAAGTCCGATAAGTCTGGTTGTAATCGGAATATTTGGCAACCTGGGGCAATTTGTTGGGCTTTATGTTCCATAAACTGCCAAGAGGCTTCTTCAATTCCCCCATCTATCAAATGAAAGTGGATGGGACGCTCACTTTTTGTTGAAATAAGTAAGCTGGTCACCATGCCCAATAATCCGGGAAAATACCGCTGGTCACTAGCACTGGCAATATGTATGGGCGTTCTATGTATCAAGGGTTTGTAACATTTGCAGGTTGAACATCAGCATATGAAAAGGGGTGGTTCTGAAATCGCTCATACAGCGTATTTACCCGATCTACATTTTGGTCAAATTCTCCACGCATGGACATGAGTTGGTACACAAAGCCCAATCCAATCCGGGCTTTAACGACTTTGTTTCGGTCTTGATGGTGTGCATTCAGCAGGTAGGGGATACGCTGAAACAGCCAGGGAATGTGTTGTATGCTACGCCACATCCAGATAGGTTTTTTGGTAGTCGGCTGTTTTCCCAATGAAAAATCATATACATGATGCATCGCACGTGACTGCCCCATGGCAAAGATCAGTTTCATGAGGTAGGTCCAACTGAGTCGACCTTTGGTCATGAAGTGTTTGAATTTCAGCCTATCGTCATACCATATTTTAAAGCCAGCCAGCTGGAAAGCTTTGCATAATTCAATGTCTCCCCCAGAAAGGAGTGAGCTCCCCTTTCGGCAGGAAAGCAAATACTCAAACCCTTGTTGACAAATGTACTCGTAGTATGGCTTTCGGATCACCATTCCAGCACCGTAGATGCTTCCTCCTTTATGGGTAATGTCGCCGTTTTCCTTCGATTGCTTACCGACTGCATAAAAGGTCTGGAATTCCGAAAACCATTTGGGAATATCCTCTGAAACTACTTCAAATACAGGCTCACTCTTTCCCCCTAAAATGCCAATTTCCGGGTGATCATTCATAAGCTCCCAGGTCACAGCGAGGTAGTTTGGTGCTAGCCAATTGTCATCATCGCAGATGAGCAAGAAATCATAATTGGCAGCCTTGATCCCCGTTTGTTGGGCATAAGACTTACCTGGTGTCGCTTCGTAACAAGTGCGCAAGAGTACAGGTGCTCCTAACGCTTCCCATTGGGCAGTAGCTATTTCGGTAGTATGGTCGGTGGAGGCATTGTCAACCAATACGATTTCCCAAGGTAGCTTTTGAGGCACCTCTTGTTGGGCTAAATGTTCCAGAACAGGAGTAAGCCGTTTGGAGCCATCATAAGTGCATATTATAATTGAAATTCCAGGCTTCATGATAGGTTTATTGAAGAAGAGGTCATTTTGAGGACAGGTTGTTTTATTCTTTGCCAATAGAGGGTCCTCAACTCATTTATTACATAGGCATACAGGTAAAATGGAAGTATCTTAGGGTTGTGTAAAAAGGCGTATCGGATAAGGCAGTTCCTGCAATTGTTTCTGGCATTAGAAGCACCTGTTTTGGTGTCTACACGCATATCGAAATACCCCAGGTTTGCCGATATTTTTTCTGCCTTGAACTTGCCGAAGGTCTTCAGGAGAAAGTAAAAGTCCATCGTATGGGATTCTTTGAGCGGAAACCGACCAAAATCCTCTTGAACCGTTCTCTTGTAGAAATAGGCTACAGGGTTAATGGGGAACACATACTTGAAGTGCTGAAGAATACGTGTATAGGCCACTTCAGGAATGATCAGGGTTTCTTTGGTTCCTTCCACAAGGGTGAGGTTCCCCACCACAATATCAGCCTGTGGATGCAACTCGAAGTGCGAACGCACTGCAGCAAAAGCTCCTGGGGCAAACCAATCATCTGCATTTAAGTAGACAATGATATCTCCCGTTGCCAAATCAAAGGCTTTGTTCATGGCATCCGATTGTCCTCTGTCTTGCTCAGAAATCCATGTCAGATGAGGAAATTGTTGCAACAAGTCCAGGGTTCCATCCTTTGAGCCTCCATCTACAATGATGTGTTCAAAATTGGGGTCCTCCTGCGCCATCACGCTAGTGATAGCGCGCTTCAGGTAACCCCCTGCTTCATATGCCGGTGTGAGAACACTAATTTTCATTCGGGCTGATTGGAGTAGGTGAAACCATAGATGGTAATTCCGGTCCGTACGATAAGGTTGAACGTGATGGAGAACAGGGAAAACAACAGCACATTGTAGGTGCTACTTAAGTCCATCAGGCTGGCACAGCTTACTTGAAGCACGATGGTTCCAGGGATGATAATCATGGGCATCCATGGGTAAATCCATTTTCTTGCAGCATTCATTTGCCACATCAGGCCGGAAAGAAAAATCAGGCTAGAGTTGAGGATAAGCAGAGAAACCTCCGTCTGTAGGTGGCTATAGCGTGGCCCCATCACCCAGAGAAGCGGCTCAGGAAAAATCAGGCTAAAGGCAATTAAAACCAGCGAGATTGCCACTCCTATAGCCATGATGAACAAGTATTTTTTTAGCAGACCTCTGGCGTCCTGGCGGGCAATAAATGGTGCCACAAGCATTACACTTCCTGTATTTAGGATAGAAAAAAGCTGGGCAAGCCTCCCCAAGGCCCCCATTTCAGCTATGCCGGAAGTATTCCCAAATACACTAATGATCAGGATCAAAATTTGCCCCTGAAAGGCATAGAAGAGGATACCCGGAATCAATGGGGAAACGTATTTCCACATTTCTTTTTGCTCTGCTTCGCCTGCCTTAGCTGGCTCCTCGACGATGGCCCCTGATTCTCGCTTCATCGAGTACCCATTAAAAACGGTCATAAAGGTCCCCGCAAATACTGCTAGCCATCCGTTAAGCACTGAAGAGAAGTGCATTGCTGCTAACCCAAGAAACCTCAAAACACCTCCTTTCAGTTGTATCCGGTAGATCGTCCCAATCTTTTGGTGCATTTTTAAGGGAGGGCTGTAATATGAAATCCAGCCTGAGAAGAATAAAAATCCGATAATACCGCCGGTTAACCAGGCAATAGTCTCATGGTCCCAACCCTGTTTAAGCGCCAGGTAGGGAAATACGATCAAGCAGCCAATAGAAATGATGATGAACGATCTGTCCCGGAAAAATTTGCCTGTTTTGATGTACCTGCCGACCACTTGCTTATCGTGGATTCTCTTGCCTACCAAGGCAACTATGGAACCAGAAAATCCAAACTCTACCAGGGTCTTGGCGGTATGTTGAAAGGCATATGCCATGCTGTACTGGGCATATTCTTCCACGGTTAGCCATCTCAATAACAAGATGCCTGATACCAGCTGAATGATTTGTAAACTCCCCTGCCCAGCTACAAACGTGGTAATAAGCCCCAGCCACCGCCTAAGTGATGGCGATGCTTCCCAATAGGGCATTACTCGTTCTAGCCAGATTTTCCTCATAAATTAATTACCAACAGGGATTACAGGTGGTGAAGCCTGGACAGCGCCGGGGGCCTCCAGCAATCTTTTCCAGCGTTCTACATACTGCTCAAAACCGAAGTGGGCCACCACTTCCGACTGAAGCACTTGCTTGTGGTTAGGGGATAAAGGAACTCCTATGTTTTCTCGGATGGCCTTACCTATTTCCTGTATGTCATCTGGGTTTACCAAGGTCCCTAGTTCACCGCCTACAAGTGCTTCTACGCTTCCATCTTTGTTGCCTGCTATTACCTGAAGACCACAGGCCAGTGCTTCGATAAAAACAATTCCGAATCCCTCTTTTTTGCTTGGAAGCACGAACACATCTGCCAACAAAAAATGAGCTTGTATTTCTTGTTCGGCAATAAATCCAGTCAGGATTACTTGGCCTTCCAGGTCATATTCCTGGACAAGCCCTTCAATTCTTTCCCTTTCTTCTGGTTGAGCCTTTCCGCCTAGCAGGTAGACCATCTTTCGCTTTTCTTTTTTGAGTATAGAAAGTGCTTTCAGTACGTTGTCATAGCCTTTAAATTTTTCCGTGGTGCTCAAACGGGCAAGGCTGAAAACCACCGGTTGCTGAGGAGAAATACCATATTTTTCCAGTAAATAGGCAGGCTTTTGGAGGGCTCTCGGAAGGGAAAAATAGGGGTCCAGTGTATTGGGAAAAATGGTGAAAACCTCTGGAGAAATGTCGTGCTGCATCACTACGGTATTCTTGGTGAACTCACTCACGCTTAAAATCCGATCTGCTTTTCCCAGCAGCACCTGCTGGACCCGGCTGAGGTTGCCATGCCACACTTCAATGCCATGAACCACCAACCAAATAGCTTTATTGGGAAATAGCAGTTTTATCAAGACACCCAGCAAAGCAAGGTTAATATGCCCCAATACCAGTATATCTGTCCGGCGAGCACGGTTCAATGTTGATAGGAGGAACCGAAGCTTATTCCCCGCAAAACAATCGACTTGCTCCGAAGGAATGTATCGGCAGTCCACGTCAGCTTGATGGTCTTTTACCGAGGTAGCATGAAAGTCCACTCCCATGACAGTATGGCCTGCTTGCATAAAGGCCTTATTATACTGCTGAATACCTCCCATTTGTGAGAAGGCATTCAGGTAAGCAAATAAGATATGTCGGGGTTTCTGGGTCATCTTGCATTCTCCTCTCCCTTTATCATGTTGAACACGGTTAACAAAACAATCCTCATGTCAAGAAAAATGTCCCAGTTCTCGACATACCACATATCGTGCTCTATGCGTTTCTGCATGAGTTCAGGTTCTTCAGTTTGACCCCTGAATCCATTCACTTGGGCCCAGCCAGTAATGCCTGGCTTCACGAAATGACGCACCATGTACTTATCAATCATAGGGGCGTATTCTTCGGTATGTTTCACCATGTGTGGCCTTGGCCCTACTACAGACATATCCCCACAGAGTACATTCCAAAACTGAGGTAATTCATCGAGGTTGGTCCTCCTAAGAAACCTTCCAACGGGTGTGATGCGATCATCATTTTCGGTCGCTTGGAGGGTATCAGATTGGTCATTACAATGCATGCTCCGGAACTTTAAACAGAAGAATTCCTCGTTATTTTTTCCAGAGCGTTTTTGGCTGAAGAGGATAGGGCCAGGAGAAGAAAACTTAATTGCAGCAGCAATCGCAGGAAAAACGGTGAAAGAAAGGATGCCTAAAGCAAAGGCAGAAAAAAGCACATCAAATACCCGTTTAACCAATCGGTTGTAGTGACTCTCAAGTGGTTCTCGTCTTGGGGTGAGAACTGGAATCTGGTCAAAAAAGGAGAAGCTTCCTTTAACCATAGGAATGGGGAATTCCGGTATCATCCGGAAACGAATCATGTTATTATCCGCGAACGAAATCAACTGCGGCACCATGTCCAACTGGTCATTCGGCAGGGCGCAGAATATCTCATTGATAGAAGCCTCTTTACAATAAGATTGAGCATCGTGAATGCTTCCCTTGACCATGTCTGCATACAACAAAAATGAGGTATGGTCATCCAGGAAGCCTTTAAATTTCAGGCCTAAGGAAGGGTTATCTTGAATGTATTGATACAACCTAAATCCTCGCTCATTCGCACCGAGTATCACCACGTTTTTGTAGTTGTATCCATACTGGCGATATTTCCTTAAGGCAAACAGACTTGCTACTTTATTCGAAGGAATTACCAACCCAAGCAAGGCATAGTTCCAAATAAAAAACTCATTGCTGAGGGTTTCTGGAGGTAACAAGATGCTGGTAGCAACATAGGTTATCAGAAAATGAAGTAACACCATTTTCCATATGTTCATCACGATTTTGGACAATCGGAAAAGCCGCTTTGCTTCAAATAAATTGAAGTTGAAACCTAGAATTCCCCACAGCAGGTTCATGATTGCAATAAGGGCTATCACTTCTGCATAATTGGCGATTGAGGGAATGAATTGGTTACTCGTAATGATGAGGCAAAGGTTAAATAGAAACAAGTCTACACAGGCGAGCACGAAGGCGATATACCTTCCATAGCTAATCCGTCCAATCTGATGATTGACATGTGACAAACTTTGTTTATATGTTGTTTGGTGAAGAATGGGCATAACAATTCTTTTCTGCGAATGATTGTAATTCGCAAAGGTGTAAGATGGTACATGGCATACCTCTTCCAGGGCCAGAGGCCAAAGAAGAAAGTCGTATGAAAAACAGGAGAGGAGCTAGAAATCTAATTACAAACTCATCAATAGAAGAGCCTGCAAAAAACGTATATGAACTTCTTAAGAAGCCCTGGGTCGATGTTATTTATGGCTAGTAGTCAGGGTTGTGTGTTAATCACTAAATCATAAGATGAGATTATTGGAATGAGTAAAAATCCAAGTTACTTCCTCTTTAAAGTGCGTGTTAGCTTAGCAAGAACTAAAAACCGCTTTTCTACATTTCTTTCAAATATTTTTGAAAACAAAATGTAAGACATCCGGCTTTTTCATTTATAAATATACAATGAAAACAAGGATAAATGCAACAGTTTATTAAGATTTAACATAGAATAACAAGAAAATATTATATTGAGTTGTGATGTGAAATATTCAATAAGTGAATGAAAATCAATAGGTTCCAGTACTGGTCAGTGTGCTTTTCTGTTTGAAGGTAGAAGGAAGTAATTTCCTTTCGCGTGTGTAATAATAGCCATATCCATATTTCGCTCTTTTGCCAGTTTCTTGAATATCGTTAAAAACCAGCGTAAGATTTTTGATTTTATCATTGATAAAAAGCTCACAGGTTTCACGAAAAATTGACTTGCGCGTGCGGTTTCTTCGAACAACTAGCATATTGACATCTGCCTCGTTCATGAGGGTAACAGCGTCTGCAACCACTCCCAATGGTGGGGTATCAATGATGGTTAAATCATAATGCTCTTTTCCGTATTTAATCAGTTGCTGCATGTTGGAATTCAGCAGCAGCTCAGCTGGGTTTGGAGGAATCGCTCCACTTCCAATCCTGCTCACCCCTTCATAACCCGTTGGATTGACCACCTGATCAACTGAAACCTGACCGGCTAAATAATCACTTAAGCCTGGTGTTGATGGATCTTCGCTCACCGCTTTCCTCAAATCTGCATTGATCAAAAGTACCTTCTTTTGAGACAAGCCAAACACTACCGCCAAGTGAAAAGAGCAAAAGGATTTACCTTCCTCGCTGATGGAGGAAGTAACCACAAGCAAATTCCCTTTTCTATCATTGGGTAAAACATATCTTAGGTTCGACCGGATTGCTCTGAAAGATTCCAAGATAGAGCTGCTCATCATCAGGCTGTTGAGTGTTGTCCCATTCTGCAATCCATTGGAGGATTTGCTGTGAGAAGCTGGAGCCAATGAGAGAAATTCTTTTGATTTAGGGATGAGTCCTAAAAGTGGGTAGTTGGTGATAGACAGTAACTGATCTTTGGTTTCGAGCCTATCATTGAGGAGATCTTGACCCACGATTACTCCTGAGGGTAACAGGATGGCCAGAATCAATGCAAGAATGTAGTTTCTGGTAGGAAGTGGTTTAATTGGCCCCCCCATAACTGTTGCTTCATTCACTAATTTATAATCGGGCGTATTTGAAGCAGAAGTAATGGCAGCCTCCATCCTTTTTTCCATCAAAAGTAGATAGATATTCTCACTCAGGTCACGGGTCCTTTGAATGTTAATCAGCCTACGTTCGGCAGCCGGCAGCTTCTGTAAGGAAGTGTTGTATTGATTGATCCGCGTTTTGAGGTCGTCAATTTTGATTTTTTGTGCAGCCTTAACGTTTGTGATATTAATGAGAATACTTGATTTCAACTCGGTTACCCTCCTGGAGAGCTGAGCTTTGCTTCCCTCTGTGAGGGGGTTATTCAAGTCTGATGGCATGCTTTTTAGCTCAAGCTTGGTCTTAACGAATTCGCTGATCAGGCTACTTAAAACCGGATCATCAAGCCCTGCTGCAGATGGTACCACAATATCCTCAACCGAGGATTCACTTCTCAAGGTGTTTTCGAGATAGTCGTAATACTTTTTGGAAATCATCAGCTCTGCCTGCTGTTTTTCCAGTCCCTGAATATTGGCAAAGAGCTGTTGCCCCTCAATATTAAAATCAAGTGGCGCATTGGAATTGCGGAAAGCTTGAAGCCTTCCTTCAATTCTTCGGAGGCTATCAGTATTTTGGCTCAGCTGTCGGTCAATAAAATCAATGGTTCTGTCTGAAGAGTGGTTTTTCTCCTGCAGGTCTGATTCGATGATATGTTCAGCCAGCCTGTTGAGGAAGTCCTGGGATTTTTTGGGGACCGTCGTTTGGATGGATAGTTGTATGACGGTAGAGTTCTCCGCGATTAAGCCAATCCCCAGAGAGCTTTTGTAATAATTTACCAGAGATTCTTTGGTGTTGACCTTAAAATAGAGAATGTCCTCA
>JBCDIQ010000058.1:0-20133 GCA_039024295.1 Bacteroidota bacterium
ATGCGTTGTTCAAGGGGCGATTTGTTATCACAACACCTGAAATGGTAACAGGAACTGACCTAGAGCAGGTGGTAATGGTGGCGGCTGATGCCAGAACTTTCCGAGGTATCGTGGCAAGACTCATGTTAAGCGAATTTTCAGAAATGGAAATAAGTGCCCGGGAAGCCATGTTGGGAACCACTTTTAACAAGTCGGTTCTGACAAATAAACTCATAGCATCCCTTAATCCCACTTAACCAAAAAAATCAGTATTTACCAATAAAAATAGTAGGATTTATCAAAAATATACCGTTAATTAGCCAATCGTATGAGCAAACTCCCCCTATCATACCTAATTTTAGCATTATTTTTGGCCCTGACCAGTTGCCAGAATGATTCATCCAGTAGCAATTATGTGCTAATGGAGACAGATTTAGGGAATATTTACCTCAGGTTATACGATGAAACCCCTCAACATCGGGACAACTTTCTGAAGCTCGTCAATGAAGGGTTTTATGATGGGGTTGCTTTCCATCGGGTAATTGACAAATTTATGGTTCAGGCTGGAGACCCAAGAACCAATCCTGAATCAACTTATAAAGGAGATGATCCTGGGTACAAAATTCCGGCAGAAATTATGAAAGGCTTTGTTCATACGCCTGGAAAATTGGCCGCTGCCCGTATGCCTGATCAGATTAACCCTACCCGGGAATCATCAGGCAGTCAGTTTTTCATTGTAACAGGAATGCCTGTTAATGAAGAATTAATGGCACAGGTTGAGGAGCAATTAAATTTTGCTGAGCGCAGAAAACTGTACCAACAGTTTTCTGAAGAGAATCCAGAAGTTCAAAGCTCAGAGAAATTCGAAGAGTTTCTCTCCGCCAAAGGGTACAAGGATGGGCAATGGTATACACAACAGCAAAAATCAGCCTACTATAAAGACGGAGGCGCGCCCCACCTCGATTTCCAGTACACCATATTTGGAGAAGTGGTAGATGGATTTTCAGTGGTCAAGAAAATCGAAAAGGTTCCTGTTAACCCAGCTCAAAACCACCGTCCCAAACAACAAGTTCGCATAAAGCGTATGCAGGTCATTTCTGCTGATCAGCTTCTGGGAAGCTGATCAGCAGAATGTTTGAATAAACAGTTTCAATATTCCGGTAGGCAATAGTGTGTTAGATAATTACCGGACCTAGAGACCTAACCTTATTTTTCATTGACAAACGAAAAAGAATCATGGCAACCGATATGAAAACCGAAAAACTAAAATCCCTCCAGGTAACTGTAGATAAGCTCGAAAAAACCTTTGGGAAAAACATTGTAATGAAATTAACCGATAATCCTTTATCGGTCACATCGGTCTTTTCGACCGGCTCACTTACATTAGACATTGCCCTTGGCGTGGGCGGAATTCCTAAGGGCCGTATAGTGGAAATTTACGGACCAGAATCTTCCGGTAAAACCACCATGGCCATGCATATGATTGCTGAAGCCCAGAAACAAGGTGGACTGGCAGCATTTATTGATGCTGAACACGCATTTGATCGTACCTATGCGGAAAAGCTTGGCCTGGACCTGGAAAACCTCTACATCTCTCAGCCAGATTATGGTGAGCAGGCCCTTGAAATTGCCGAACACCTCATCCGTTCAAATGCAATTGACATCGTTGTAATTGACTCTGTAGCAGCTCTGGTGCCAAAGGCTGAAATTGAAGGAGAAATGGGAGAGTCCAAGATGGGACTACAGGCAAGGTTGATGTCTCAGGCATTGAGAAAGCTGACAGCAGCCATCTCCAAGTCTAACTGTACTTGTATTTTTATCAACCAATTGAGGGAAAAAATCGGGGTAATGTTCGGAAACCCTGAAACCACTACTGGTGGTAACGCCCTTAAGTTCTACGCATCTGTGCGATTGGATATTCGTCGTACCGGACAAATTAAATCTGGCACCGATAACATTGGAAACCGTGTGCGGGTAAAGGTAGCGAAGAACAAAGTAGCCCCTCCCTTCCAACTTGCTGAATTTGACATCATGTTTGGTGAAGGCGTTTCACGAGCAGGAGAGGTCCTTGACCTTGCCGTAGAATGTGACATTGTGAACAAGGCTGGTTCCTGGTTTAGCTACAATGGAGATAAATTGGGTCAGGGGCGCGATACGGTAAAAGGCATTATCAAGGAAAATCAACCCCTGATGAAAGAGCTTGAACAGAAAATTTTGCTGGCAAAAGGCATCATCACGGAAGAGGATATTGCAGAAAAGTCAGATAAAAAGAAGGCGAAAGCCTAGTGCTTGTTGTTTCCCTCGTGATCCCATGAGTAATACGCCAGATGCTGAGTTAGCACCTGGCTTTTTTATTGGGTTGAATCATGGGTGTCCAGGCACTCAGCCATCCAACCAGCCAACTTACGGGTAGAAGCCTCCCAGCTGAAATGTTCCTGAACGAATTTTCTGGCCTGAGTTGCCATCTCTCCAGCAAGGTCTGGGTGTTGGCGTAACAGCTGAATTTGATTAGAAAAGGCCTGGGCAGTGTCTGCAATCAGCACATGCTTATTGGGAGAAGCACCAATGGCATTATTTACCAGCTCTGTGGTGACACAGGGAATTCCCATAGCCATGGCTTCCAAGATTTTATTTTGTTGGCCGGTTCCAGTAAATAAGGGAGCGACAAAAATCTGCCCACTGGCATAGGCAGTCCGGATATCCGAAAGCCATCCGCTGACGCTTACTTGTGAAGATGCCAGTGCTTTAACGGAAGCGGATGGGTTTGCACCCGCAATTTGAAGCCGAATATCGGCTGGTAGGATTGGCAACAATTCTTTGACCAAGAAATGGGCAGCCCTAACGTTGGGGAAGTAGCTCATATTCCCCACATAGACCAGATCAACGGACTGATTGGATGGAAAGCCCGGAGTAAAAAAAGTGGTATCCACCCCGTTGGGGACAATTCTCACCTCATTTGGCTTTTTGAGGGGTAAAAGGGTTCTGTCTTGTCTGGAGATAATGGTTTTCAACGCAAACTTTCCCTCCAAATCAGCCTCAAACACCTTAAGTTTTCGAGCTTCCCTGGCCCAAATCCATTTTAAAGGTCCTGAAGTTCTTTCGGCACGTCGTTCCATGCCTGCAGAAAAAGCATCCATGTAATCCAGTGCTTTAACTGTATGAGGGTGCCCATCCATATAGGCCGCCATGCGCGGCAATTGACAATAAATGACATCTGGATGCTCTTTTTGGATGACCTGCCAGATTTGTTTTTGCAAAGCCGAACGATGGAAATAAGCTACCTGCAGGGGTTTACCTGAAAAGAAAGCACCAAGTAGGTGTATGCCAATCCCTAGCTTCGAAAGCTTAAAGGTGAAGATTTTTTCACAAAATGGCTCTACAGCCTCAAAGTCCTCCGTAGTTATAGGCTGGTCATTTAGCGCACACAATACTACTTTATGCTCACGGGAAAGGTATCGAATCTGATGGTAAACACGTAGTTTATCTCCGCGTTCAAGCGGATAGGGAAACCGGGATGTAAGCACCAGGATCTTCATTGTTCATGGCAAAGCTACACTACTGACCGAAATAATTTTGCCCAAATTCTCACAATTATCCTCCTTCTCTATAACTTAGGCTACATTTCACATTCAGGGGAACACCGAGTTATCCATTGATTTTATCTGTTTCCTCCATTTCAATCCAAATTTTACCACAACATGAGCAACTTAAAGGGAAAAACCGTTTTTATCACCGGTGCCAGCAGGGGTATTGGTAAGGCTATTGGCATCCGACTAGCGAAAGAAGGCGCCAATGTTGCCATTGCTGCCAAAACTGCTGAACCCCATAGAATCCTGCCAGGAACAATTTATACCGCAGCTGAGGAAATGGAAGCTGCCGGAGGAAAAGCCCTGCCGCTCATCGTTGATGTCCGGGAAGAACAAATGGTTGCTGATGCAATCGAAAAAACAGTGGAAACCTTTGGAAGCCTTGATATCGTCATCAACAATGCCAGCGCGATTCAGCTAACAGGGACCCTTCAAACCAAGATGAAACGCTTTGACCTGATGCATGGCGTAAATTACCGGGGTACGTTCATGACTTCTAAAACCGCAATTCCCCATTTATTGAAATCAGAAAATCCTCATATCCTCAACCTGTCCCCTCCCTTGAATATCGAAAAGAGGTGGTTTGCCCCACACTTGCCTTACACATTGGCAAAGTATGGGATGAGCTTTTGCACCTTTGCGATGTCTGAGGAGTTTAAATCGAAGGGATTGGCAGTTAATAGCCTTTGGCCAAGGACGGCAATTGCTACAGCAGCCGTAAATATGCTTGGAGGGGAAGCGATGATGCAAGCCTCCAGAACGCCTGAAATCATGGCAGATGCAGCATATTATATAGTAAGCCGAAATAGCCGTGAAGCTACCGGCCAGTTTTTCATTGATGATGAAGTGCTACAAGAAGAAGGCATAACGGATCTGTCCTCTTATGCGGTTAATCCGGAAAAAGAACTTATGCCTGACTTTTTTATTTAGCCTTCGAAGTAAAAAAAGATGCTCAGCCCTGGAAACAGTGCTGAGCAATTTTTTAGTCTGTAAGATTTTATTTCAACAGTGCTTTAACTTCTGCTGCATCAGGTTGATTGTTATGGTGCCATTTGGCCAGGATTACTCCATTTCTCATCAAGACATATCCGGGATTTGACCTGATGATGGTTTTAAGCATGGTCAGGTCACGGAAACTAAAATCATACTCCAGCACATACTTTTTCACGTATCCTTCTACCACAGACTTTCCCGTTGAAGTAGCTCCAATCACCCGAAGTCCCGGAACAGATTTCATGTCCCTGGCAAAAGGGCCAGTAGATTTCAATGCTTCCTCATCTATTTTCTCCATGTCATACATGACCATCATCATCACATCGCCCTCCAACACGGAGTAGTCTTCGCCCAGTCTGTAGATCTCATCCCAATCTTTACACTTGATCAATCCATCAGGACCGGGCTGTGTGGTACATATATTAAGGTCCTTCCCCACTTTATATGGACGATAATCCACCCTTGGCAGGTTTTCATAGCAATAATAGGAGTATGCCCCAGCGATGACAAAAGACAAGGCCGTGATCGCAGTGGCTACTGCCCCGGACGGAAACGCCTTGATGGTCTTTCTTAAAATAAAGAGAGGTGCTATCATGACCAATAGGATCAGGTCCTTTGAAAAGGACTCCCAGGGCTCAATTTTCAATGCATCCCCAAAGCATCCGCAGTCCGTTACAGCACCGGTAAAATGAGAATATCCGGTTAAAATGGTAAAGAACACCATCATCAGGAGCGTCAACCAAGCGGTAAGGTTCATTTGCCAGCCTAAAATAATGGCGAAAGCCAAGGCTATTTCGAATACGGATATAAACCAGGCAAGCGGCTCGGCGTAGGGAATCCAGAATTTGAAGAACCCTTCAAACCAGCTAAAGTCTTCGGAGAATACTTCAAAATATTCTGTCAATTTGTAACTGAACCCGATGTAATCATTGGCCTTAACAAAGCCAGAGTAAATGAAAAGCACCCCAATGAATAAACGGGTGAGCCACGTTACAGCACGGGTTAGAGGAAGTTGACCAAGGTCAAAGGTATTTTTTCTCGAATACTCAAGCCCTAATACGGCCAAATTGACCACGCCCAAGGCTAAACCGGATAGACCAATTAGTTGAATTGTGCTCATATGATGGGTTAATCTGCAGGTTCTGAGGAAGATTCATCCATTAAAATCAGGCAGAAAGCAGCATAGTTTAGAATATCTACATAATTCGCATCTGCCCCTTCAGATACCAAGGTATTACCTTTATTATCTTCAATTTGTTTCAGCCGATTTATTTTCATTAGAATAAGATCTGTCATGGAGCTGACCCTCATTTTCCGCCACGCCTCACCATAGTCATGGTTCTTTTGCCTCATGGTATCCAAGGCAAACTGTACTTTTTCCGAATACCGGCTAGCAAGCTCTTCTGCATTATCTGGAATGGGCTGCTCAGAATTATAATGATCAAACAAGATCAGTGCGATGATGGCATAGTTAATGATGCCCACAAACTCGTTATCAATACTTTCTCCTACCATGTTAAGATTCTTTTCCTGGATAGACCTGATCCGTTCCGCTTTTATCAAAATCTGATCGGTTACCGAGGGCATGCGCAGGATGCTCCACGACAGGCCATAATCTCGAGCCTTCTTTAGAAAAAGGTCTTCGCAGCGACTGATTACCTGTTTGTACTGAGCTAATGTTTTTTCCAAAGGGGTCCTTTTTCGATATTTGCTGCTAACTTACACAATGTTCTACTCAGGCCAAACCTGATGAACTAATAACTTAGTTGTAAATAAACGACTTGGAAGCAAATAAGTTTCATAGCCTTAATTGTAGAGGAAAGCTGTTGGCCCTGGATCAACCCAGGATCATGGGAATCCTTAACCTCACCCCAGATAGTTTCTCAGATGGAGGGCGATACAACACGCTCAAAGATGCTGTCGAGCATGCGGGGAAGATGCTACAAGAAGGGGCGGACATCATCGATATCGGGGGATATTCCTCCAGGCCCTATGCTAAAGACATCAGCCCGGAAGATGAGTTGGCCAGGGTGCGAGATGTTACAGTTGAATTACTGGGGTTATACCCAGCGGCCATATTTTCCATTGATACCTTTCGGGCTTCTGTTGCCCAACCTCTGTTAGAAATGGGGGTCCACATGGTTAACGACATTTCAGCAGGAAAGCTGGATCCCGGAATGATGGAGATGGTGGCAAGCTATCAGGATGCACCTTACATCATGATGCACATGCAAGGCCGTCCTCAAAATATGCAGGACAACCCGCAGTACGATCATGTCGTGGAGGAGGTATGGGCTTATTTTGTGGAGCGAATCAATGCCGCTAGAGCCGCTGGCCTGGGAGATTTGGTATTGGACCTCGGGTATGGGTTTGGGAAACAATTGGCCCATAATTATCAGCTGTTCACAAACCTGCCCACGTTTGCTCGGTTCAACTTGCCCATGCTGGTAGGTGTCTCGCGCAAATCTATGTTATTCCGCCTCTTTGATACCCATCCGGAGGATGTTCTGGAGCTTGCCTCGGTGTTACATTATAAAGGCATGGAAATGGGTGCTCGAATTTTTCGGGTTCACGATGTGAAGGAAGCGGTAAGGGTTCGAACGTTATTTCAGTATATTAAGGAGCATGGAGCTGTTTAAAATTGGATTTGTCCCTGTTCGGCTGGTAGATCTCCTGGATGTTGCAGTGGTGACCTTCCTCTTGTACAAGCTGTATGAAATATTACGGGGGAGCCTTGCTTTGCGGGTACTCTCTGTGGTAATGGTCATCTTCCTGATGTGGAGGTTAGTGGATTTGTTGGGGTTCGTTCTGTTAAAATCAATTTTGGATGAATTCCTCGGCCTTGGGGCTGTGGTCCTGGTCATCATTTTTGCCCCAGAGATTCGCAAGTTTTTGACGGCAATCAGTAAGAACACCTTATTTGATCGAATCATCCGGCAGGTTAGCGCGAGGGTAGACTCCACCATCGTGTACCAGGAAATTTCCGATGCCCTAAAAGATTTAAGAGCCGATGGAGATGGGGCCCTGATTGTGTTTACAGGTGCAAATCCCCTTACAGAAATCCAAGCAACAGGAGATCAACTAAACGCAGATATTTCCGCTCGGTTGATCTTCACCATCTTCCAAAAAGCAAGCCCCTTACATGACGGTGCTATGATCATCGCACAAAATAAAATTGCTGCCGTACGCTGCATTTTGCCAATTAGCCGGGATACTCGGATACCCGCTGAACTGGGGATGAGGCACCGGGCTGCCATAGGCCTAACCGAAGTCAGTGACGCGATGGTGTTAGTTGTTTCGGAAGAAAGAAGAGAAATATCCATTGCACATAATGGCAAGCTGAGTAGAAATCTGGATTTTACAGAGGTCGAAGAGGCCATAAAACAGCATTTCCAACAAACAATTGTTCAAAAATCAAGCTGAAGCATGGTAAATATAGCCGTAGAAGGGGTAAAAATTTTTGCTTATCATGGGGTGTATGCAGAAGAAAGAGAAAAAGGAACACTCTTCCTCGTTGATGTATATATGGATGCAGAAGTTGACCAAGCACTGTATTCAGACCAATTGGAAGACACCATAGATTATAAAAGTGTATATGATATCGTGGAAGGGGTACTTTCAGTTCCTGTACATCTCCTGGAAAAACTTGCCGGAGAAATAGGGCATGCGGTCCTGGAACGGCACAAGCAAGTAAAAAAAGTACGGGTTCGTGTCAGTAAAATAAAGCCCTTGGCCATGAGTCTGTGTGAAAGAACCTACGTAGAAGCCAAATTCGGCTGGGTTGCGGGAAAAATAGAGGTTATGTAACGACAATGTTACCCAAAACTAAAATGTAAGGAATTACATACATTTTTTTGTAGGAGGAGAATTCGAAAAAGCTAAATTTGCCTCAATACCGGGATTTGGTATCTGATTGATTAATTTCTAATTTCGCTCCAGCTAAATGATTTTGTTATCAGGCGACGTGGCCGAGTGGCTAGGCAGAGGTCTGCAAAACCTTTTACAGCGGTTCGAATCCGCTCGTCGCCTCCCTTCTTTTCGCTATCACCCACTTATTGGTTCGATTTTTGCAATTTTCTTCTTGCGCGTTCTGTTCAGTTCGCTGTATACATACGAGTACAGCAAATAAATAAGCATGCGTAAGAAATTCTCCAATCCCTCTTTGTGTTTTAACGATTGGCGAACGTTCTTCACAAACATTTCGGATTTGCAAACTACCAAGCCAATTTATTTGACAGTTTGTGAAAAGCTCCTAATTTTGTTTAAAACAGTTTAATCGGAAGTATATGAAAAAGTTAAAACGTTTTCTGTTTTTGTTATTGGCCGCCATGATACCATTGGGAGGCCTCTACGCTCAGGAAGACGGGGAAGATGACAAGTACAAAAACATTCCCAAGCGTCTTCACCAGCAAAAAGACGAGTATGATGAAGGATCATATTTGTTTCCACCCAAACCTAAAAGCAATTGGGCTGTAGGGGTAAAAGGTGGTCTTGCTTATGTTGCTGGCGATGTTAGAACCCGCCCTGGTGCAGGCTTTGGTCTCGACCTACGCAAAGCACTCGGACATGTTTTTTCATTGCGTTTGCAAGGAACTTTTGGTCAGACCCGAGGGCTGAACTACCGTTCTAATAGTGGCTACACTGGAAAGACGAATAATCCTTGGAATGATCCTTTCCCAGACGATCCAACCCGCGCGGGTTATGCAGGACCTGTTTTTTACAATTTCCAAATGAGATGGGCGGATGTTGCACTTCAGGGCCTTGTTAACCTGAACAACATCAACTTTTACAAAGAGAAAAGTAAATTCAGCATTTTTACTGGAGCAGGTATTGGTTTTACAGGCTACAACACCAAAGTAGATGCTTTGGATACACGTACCAACCCAGACGGAGACCTTTATGACTTCTCTCGGGTTCCTACGTTCAACCCAAACAGCCAGGCTTCATTCAGCGACTTTTCTGATGCCAGAAGCCAGGTGATTGACTTTTTGACCAATGATTTGCTCGATGGCGAGTATGAAACCGCTGCAGAGCAACGTGCCGAAGCTCGCGGCATCACTGTTGGAGATAACTTTTATGTAGTACGTCCTATTATAACAGGTGTACTTGGAATTCGTTACCGCGTCTCAAGGCGCGTCAGTATCGAACTGGAGCACCGTATTGCCTGGACAGGTGATGACTTGCTTGACGGCCAGCGTTGGCAGGAGTGGGGAGGCCAAAATGGTCAAACTGCCCTGACCGGTGAGCCTGACAGCTACAACCAGACTACTTTAGGTCTTTCTTTCAGGATAGGTAAAGGGGAAGAATCTCCCTGGTGGTCAAACCCATTGACTGAAGTTTACAGCACTGCTGCTGAAACCCGTAAAATCCTCAAAGGATTCGAAGATGACAGTGACCAGGATGGAGTGCCCGATCTGTTTGACAAAGAGCCTGATACTCCTGAAGATACCCCAGTTGATGGTCAGGGCCGTACCCTGGACAGTGACGGGGATGGTGTACCCGATAACAAGGATGATCAGCCATATTCTCCTAAGGGAGCAATGGTAGATGATCGTGGTATCGCCATGGACGAAGACGGAGACGGTGTACCCGATATCAATGACAAAGAGCCAGGAAGTGATAAGAACGCCTTGGTTGACGCACGCGGTATCACCATTCCAGTAATGACTGAGGAACGCGTTCGTGAAATCATCAAGGAAGGTGGATCTAACACTGATTGCCTCTTGCCAATGATCCACTTTGACCTGAATGCTGACAATGTGAAGCCAGAGTTCTACCCAGAGTTGTTCCACATCTCTCAGGTAATGAAAGCTGATCCTAATGTTAGAATTCAAGCTATTGGTCACGCCGACGTTCGCAATACCGATGCCTACAATGAAGACCTCTCTCGTCGTCGTGTAGAAAACGCAGTAGAGTTCCTTGTTAACACCTACGGTATCGATCGCTCTCGCTTTGAGACTGGCTATGAAGGTGAAACTCGCAACATCATTCCTGAGCTGCCTTCTAGCTACAGCCGTCAGCTAGAGCCGTTACACTACATCAACCGTCGTGTTGAATTCAAGTGTATCAAGTAAGGTAATTACATCTTAGTTATACAAAACTGCCGGCCTTTGGTCGGCAGTTTTTGTTTCTTCTCCCCCCCTTTTGTAGCTTTCGAATTACAATATGGCACTTACAGAAACCCTGCAAAATGACTTACTCCTACGTGTTGCACGAGGAGAGGAAGTTGACCGTCCACCAGTTTGGTTGATGCGTCAAGCTGGAAGATTTCTTACAGAATATCGAGAAGTAAGAAAACAGGCTGGCAGCTTTCGGGCCATGATCGCCCACCCAGAGCTTGCAGCTGAAGTAACTCTACAACCAGTAGACCTCATTGGCGTAGACGCCGCCATTATTTTTTCAGATATCCTGGTGCTTCCCGAGGCAATAGGCCTTACCTATGATATGATCCCCGGTAAGGGACCGTTGTTTCCAAAAGTAATTGCTTCGCCAAAAGACTTAGCCCTGCTTCATGACATTGAGGAGGAGAGTAACCTCGATCATACCTATGCAGCAATTCGTATGGTAAAACGAGAATTGGCAGGTCGTGTTCCCCTGATTGGATTTGCAGGGGCTCCTTGGACCATTTTCTGCTATATGACAGAGGGAAGCGGTTCAAAGACGTTTTCCAAGGCAAAAGCATTCTTATACCGTGAACCAGAATTTGCGCATCAGCTCCTTCAAAAAATAACGGATGCCACAGTTCACTACCTGCATGGACAAATTGCTGCTGGCGTGAACCTCATTCAAGTATTCGACTCCTGGGCAGGCATCCTAAACGGTCCCATGTTCCGTGAATTTGCCCTACCCTACATCAGTCAAATCTGTGACGCCATACAGAAAGTCCCTGTAACTGTTTTTGCCAAAGGAGCTTTCTTTGCCCTTCCTGAAATGGACCAATTAGACTGTCAGGTCATCGGCCTGGATTGGCACGTAAACCCCGCAGAAGTAAGCCCACTATTTTCCGATAAGTCTCTACAGGGAAATATGGACCCATGCCTGCTGTATGCAGATCGGGCAACTGTTCGGACTGAGACAATAAAAATGCTGAAGAGCTACCCTGCCCATCGTCACATTGCTAACCTCGGTCATGGAATCTATCCGGACCTTCCCAGAGAAAATGTCCAAGAGTTTGTAAATACGGTAAAGGGATTTACCTACGAATGACACAGCCGGATTCGTCCAAAAGCCTGTTCCTGACCAACTCACGATCTGGCTACCTCAAAAAGGCGCGCCAACTAGCTGAGCAGGTAGGTACCATTTATGGGAAGGCAAAACTTGTAGCCGTGGTGGAGGAGATTGATTTTTCACAGCTAGACAAGCAGTTAGAAATAGCTATCCAAAAGGGGTATACGCATATTTTTGCAGCCGGAGGCGACGGAACCGTCAATGCAATTGGCAGTCGGCTAATTGGGAAATCGGTCAACTTTGGGGTAATTCCCACAGGATCAGGAAATGGATTTGCGCGGAACCTTGGGTTTTCGACCCAAACAAAACTTGCGGTTCGCCAAACCCTACATGCGCAAATTATCAAGGTTGATACTGCCTCTGTCAACCAGCAACCCTTCCTGAACATCGCTGGCCTGGGCCTGGATGCAGAGGTTGCCCAACTGTATGCCAGAACTACTGTACGGGGCTTTTTTCCCTATGTCAAAAACACCATGAAAGGATGGGCAATCCTGAAGGGAGATTCCTATGAGATTAGCTTTGAAGGTAAACGCCAATCTTTTGATCAGCTATTAGGAATAATAGTTGCAAACGGCAGTCAATGGGGGTATGATGCAAAAGCTGCTGCCAGTGCTCGGCTTACAGATGGCTTGCTTGACATCGTCGTATTACATCGATTTCCCTGGTACCAAATTCCCCTGATGGCCAGAAGAATGTTTCGGGGAAAGCTGGAGAGGTCCAGGTACGTGCAACATTTCAGGGCCAAAGAAGTAAGTATAAGCCGGACACGGTTTGGCCCAGTCCAACTAGACGGAGAACCTTTCGAAGCAGGTAAAGAGCTTCACTTCAAAGCTTGCCCAGCATCCTTACGACTGCTCATACCTAACACGCTAACTCCGCAAAAAGTCCACCAACTCTAAACCCTTCTTGGGTTTGGCAGTTTCTTTGCAATATTCTTTATTTCTTTACCACTTGGAGCAACGGTTGAAGAATCTGTAATAAAATTGACATTATACTGGTCATTTGATTAGTAAAAAGGTGTAATTTGCATCAAGTTTTTATTCGTAAATTCATGGCTGAGATTCAAATTTTTGAGAAGATATCGCGCGCTGAAGAATTGACCCTTGCCTTACAAAAGCGCATCCTGATCCTAGACGGTGCCATGGGTACCATGATCCAGCGATATAAACTAGAGGAAGAAGATTATCGTGGACAACGGTTTGCTGACCACCCCTCTCCATTAAAAGGTAACAACGACCTTCTCTCATTGACCCAACCCGATATTATTCGGGAAATCCACGAAGCTTACCTCGAAGCAGGAGCAGATATCATCGAAACCAATACCTTTAGCGGTACCACCATCGCCCAAGCGGACTATTCCTTGGAAGATGCCGTATACGATATCAATTATTATTCTGCCCGCCTGGCGAGAGAGGCTGCTGATAAATATACCCTCCTGAACGAAGATAGACCTCGATTTGTCGCAGGAGCAATCGGCCCCACCAACCGGACGGCTTCTATCTCACCTGATGTCAATGATCCAGGTTATCGGGCTGTTACCTTCGATGACTTGGTTGAGGCCTATTACCAGCAAATAAGCGGTTTGGTAGAAGGGGGATCCGATCTCCTGCTGATCGAAACCGTGTTTGATACCCTCAACTGTAAAGCGGCAATCTATGCTGCTGAGGAGTATGCCGAAAATACAGGGAAGAACCTTCCCATCATGGTCTCTGGTACGATTACCGATGCAAGTGGTCGTACGCTTTCAGGCCAGGTAGTTGAGGCATTTTTCATCTCAATCTCACATGCCAATCTGCTCAGTGTGGGGCTAAACTGTGCCTTGGGAGCTAGCCAGTTGAAACAATATATCAAAGACCTTTCTCGGATTGCACCAGTAAATGTGAGTGCATATCCCAATGCAGGCCTTCCTAATGAATTCGGCGAGTATGACCAGACCGCCAGAGAAATGGCTTCCCTCGTGGAAGAATTCATGAAAGAAGGCTATGTGAATATCCTGGGGGGATGTTGTGGAACTACCCCAGACCACGTCAAAGCGATGGCGGAGGTAGCAGCAAAATATCCTCCCCGGGTGATCCCTAAACCGAGTACGGACACCATGCTCAGTGGCCTGGAACCCCTTTACATCACGCCTGACAGCATGTTTGTGAATGTGGGCGAACGAACGAATGTGACAGGTTCCCGAAAGTTTGCTCGACTCATCAAAGAAGGACAGTATGATGAGGCACTCTCTGTTGCGCGCCAGCAAGTAGAAGGCGGTGCCCAAATCATCGATGTAAACATGGATGAAGGCATGCTGGATTCCCAGGAGGCGATGGTGAAGTTCCTGAACCTGATGGCAGCTGAGCCGGACATTGCCCGGATTCCCGTGATGATTGACTCCTCTAAATGGCCAGTAATCGAAGCGGGGCTGAAATGTATCCAAGGAAAAGGCGTGGTCAACTCCATCTCTATGAAGGAAGGAGTAGAAATTTTTAAGGAGCAAGCCCGTAAAATCCGGAAATATGGTGCCGCAGTTGTGGTGATGGCATTCGATGAAGAAGGACAAGCAGATACCTTTGAGCGCAAGATTGAAATTTGTGAGCGGGCTTACCGCATTTTGGTCGATGAGGTCAACTTTCCTCCTCAGGACATTATTTTTGACCCGAATATATTCGCTGTTGCTACTGGAATCGAAGAGCATAACAACTATGCGATGGACTTCATCAATGCAACAGGGTGGATCAAAGAAAACCTCCCCCATGCATTAATTAGTGGTGGAGTTAGTAATGTTTCCTTCTCCTTCCGTGGTAACAATCCCGTTCGCGAGGCCATGCATGCGTCCTTTCTGTACCACGCCATCAACAAGGGCATGGACATGGGAATCGTAAATGCAGGTATGCTGGAAGTGTACGAGCAGGTACCCAAAGACTTGATGGAAAAGGTCGAGGATGTAGTTCTTAACCGAAATCCTGAAGCAACCGAAGCACTGGTAGACTTTGCAGAAACGGTGAAATCCACCGGAAAAGTCCGAAAAGAGGATGATGCCTGGCGCAAAGAGCCGGTTCAAAAACGACTGTCGCATGCCTTGATCAATGGCATTGTCAAATACATAGAAGACGATACCGAAGAAGCCCGCCAGCAGTACGATCGCCCCCTTCACGTGATTGAAGGCCCACTGATGGATGGGATGAATATCGTAGGAGACTTATTTGGAGCTGGTAAAATGTTCCTTCCTCAGGTGGTAAAAAGCGCACGTGTAATGAAACGCGCAGTTGCCTATTTATTGCCCTATATGGAGGAGGAGAAAGAAGGTACCAACGAAGTACAGACCGCCGGGAAAATCTTGATGGCCACCGTAAAAGGTGACGTGCATGATATTGGAAAGAACATTGTAGGGGTCGTGATGGCCTGTAACAACTTCGAAGTGATTGACATCGGGGTGATGGTGCCATTGGAAAAAATTCTTGAAACGGCCGAAAAAGAGCAGGTAGACATCATCGGCCTGAGTGGCCTGATTACACCTTCACTGGACGAAATGGTGTTTGTGGCGCGAGAAATGCAGAAGCGGAAGATGAACCTGCCATTATTGATTGGTGGGGCGACTACTTCTCGTATTCACACGGCAGTAAAAATTGACCCTGAATACGACGGCGCAATTATTCACGTGTTGGATGCTTCGAAGGCTGTTCCTGTAGCGAATCGCTTGCTGAGCGAGGAAGAGGATCAAAGAATTGCCTACAGGGATGCGCAGAAGGAAGAGTATGAGAAAATGCGCATAGGCCATGCGGCCCGACAGAAAGCTAAAAACTACGCTTCCCTAGCTCAGGCACGGGAAAATAAATTCGAAATCGACTGGTCTCAAGGGGTAGCTTCTCCTCCTCCTTTTATTGGCACTAAGGTTTTTGAAGAATATGATCTGGAAGAAATCAGCCGGTACATCGACTGGACCCCTTTCTTTTACTCCTGGGAAATGAAAGGCAGGTACCCCAAGATTCTGGATGATCCCGAAAAAGGACCTGAAGCCCGTAAGCTATTCGCTGATGCCCAGGCGATGCTGAAGCAGATCATCGAGGAAAAATGGCTTACTGCACGTGCCGTTATTGGCTTTTATCCGGCCAATAGCGTCAATGACGATGACATAGAGGTGTATACCGACGAAACCCGTCAGGAAATTCTGACCAAGTTTTACAACGTCCGTCAGCAAAGTATCAAGAAGCAAGGGGTGCCCAACATCTGTCTGTCGGATTTTTGTGCACCTAAAGAAACGGGATTGCCGGATTACATCGGCGGATTTGCATTGGCCACAGGATTTGGCATTGAAGACCGAGTGAAGGCATTTGAAGAAGCCCACGATGACTACAGCAGTATCATGTTAAAGGCCCTGGCAGATCGTTTGGCTGAAGGATTTGCAGAATTAATGCACAAGCGTGTACGTAAGGAGTTCTGGGGATACAGTTCTGAAGGCGAATTTACCAATGCAGAACTGATCGCAGAAGCATATCCTGGCATTCGTCCCGCGCCGGGCTACCCAGCGAACCCCGACCATACGGAGAAAATTACATTGTTCAACCTGCTGGACGTAGAAAAGAACACCGGCATTACCCTCACGGATAACTTGGCCATGTATCCTGCTGCTGCGGTAAGTGGGTTGTATTTCTCCCATCCAGAATCCCGCTACTTCGGTATTGGAAAATTGACCAAAGAGCAGGTTCAGGACTATGCCGAACGCAAAGGCTACGCAGTCGAAGAGATGGAGCGCTGGTTAAGTGCCAACTTGGCTTACTGATAGCAGCATCAGCTTACGGGTAGCGCAATTTGTTCCAAACGGCCCAGCAACTCAGACATCATCTCCTGGGTGATGTCCAAATGTGTCACCATTCTGATCAAAGTAGGTCCGAATGGTGCCGCTTTTATGCCCAGTGCTTCGAACTGTTGGAGTACCTGTTCAACAGGTCGCTCTGGCTCAAATATGACGATATTGGTCTCCACCGGATAAACAGATTTCACCCAAGGAAGCGAGTGGAGAAGGGAGCCGATACGTTCGGCTTTGATGTGATCTTCTGCTAATCGTTTTACCTGATGTTGTAGTGCGTACAGGCCGGCAGCAGCCAAAAATCCTGCTTGCCGCATGCCGCCGCCAAATACTTTACGCACCCGTCGTGCTGCTTTGATCCGAGCTGCATTTCCGATCAGCAATGAACCCACCGGAGCACCTAATCCTTTCGAGAGACAAACAGACATCGTGTCAAAGTACTGACCAAGCTCTGCGGGCGAGTATCCCTTGGCCACAATCGCATTGAACACACGAGCCCCATCGAGATGAAGGCTCAATCCATTTTCATTGCAAACTTCTCTGATTTCCGCTACCTGCTCCAGGTCATAGCAACTGCCGCCTCCTTTATTGACCGTATTTTCCAGACATACCAGTGAGGTTCGGGGAAAGTGAATATCATCAGGGTTGATCTGAGCAAGGATTTGTTCAGCCGAAAGCAGCCCTCGGGGAGCCTCAATCGTTCTGGCAGTAACCATGGAGTTATACGCCATCCCACCTCCTTCGTAGAGGTAGACATGTGCGTGCCTGTAGCAAATCACCTGGTCCTGTGGTTGGGTAAGGACCCGGATAGCAATCTGATTGGTCATGGTGCCTGAGGGACAGTATAAAGCTGCTTCTTTTCCAAAAAGATCAGCTCCGTATGCTTCCAGTTGATTCACCGTTGGGTCTTCACGGTAAACGTCATCCCCCACCTCAGCAGACATCATTGCAGCTAACATTCCGGGAGTCGGTTTGGTCAGGGTATCGCTTCTTAAATCAATCTCCATAGGTTAAAGGTAGCAATTCTTTTTTGAGACGAAATATCTGATACCCGCCTGTTTTTCCTGTATATTTGCTCAACACAACATCCTATCTACATGAAAAAAGAATACGTACTTATCCTCAGCATGCTAGTGCTGCTTTGGGGTTGTAAAAATGAGCCTGGTACCGATTCCAGAGAGGCTTCATCTATTGTCATCTCTCAAATCCTTTCTGATCCACCAACACTTCACCCGATAAATGGTGCTTATCAGGTAAAGGGGAGAATCCTGTATTATGTCCACCAGCGGCTTACCCGACTAGACTTGGCTACAGGAGAAAGAATGCCAGCGCTAGCCAAAGCTCTCCCAACCCTATCAGAAGATGGCCTAACCCTGGAGTACGAAATTCATCCTGATGCAGCCTGGGAGGATGGCACCCCAATTGTTGCAGAAGATGTCGTTTTTTCAGCAAAGGCAGCTAAATCCCCCCTAAACGTGAGCCAAGCAGGTGCCGCTTTGTATTCCCTGTTAAAAGATGTGGTACCAGACCCTGATAATCCTAAGAAGTTTAGCTTGGTCATGAACGAAAAAAATGTATTCAGCCCTTACCTCACCAACGAACTATACATTCTGGACAAGCGTGTATACGATCCTGAAGGCTTACTCGACAATTTTTCTTTTACCCAATTTGCTGATACCTCTTCGAGTTTTCGTGAACATCCGGACATGGTTTCATGGGCGAATTTTTTTAACGATGACAAGTTTGGTAGAGACCTTAAGTACTTGTCCTCCGGAAGCGGTCCCTATAAAGTAGTCGATTGGATTCCAGGACAGCAGGTGGTGATAGAGAAACGTCCGAACTACTGGGGTGCTAATATTCAATCTCCCTCTCATAGCCAGAAAGCAGACAAAATCATTTTTAAAGTAGTTAATGATGAAAAGTCGCTTGAACTTCAAATTAAGCAGGAGGCAATTGATGTATCCATGGGAATCAGTACCCAGACGTACCGGGCCCTAAAGAAATCCGATAAGGCTACAGCGAATTATGACATTGGATACCGTACCAAGGAAAGCTCGGCCTACATTTTGATCAATACCCGCCCAGATGGTTCAAGGTCCAACCTTGCCCTAAGAGATCAAGCCGTTCGTCGTGCCCTCTCTTTATTGGTGCCTGTGGATGAAATCATAGAGCGATATTATGATGGAATGGCAAAACGTGTGGTATCTCCGGTGAACCCTGCTAGTTCTGATTACAACAACAACCTGCCCTTGGTGCCATTCAGCATCGACTCCGCTAAAGCTGTACTTGCTGCCGATGGATGGAAGGATTTGGATGGAGATTTGATCCTCGACAAAGTGATTGATGGGCAACAAGTTTCTCTAAAGCTATCCCTTACCATCTTGAATAACAGGGAAACTATTACCAACATGGCTACTCTGATTAAGCAGCAAATGGCAAAGGCAGGAATAGAAATAGCTGTCAACCCCCTAGAGTTGAGCAGGCTGGTTTCCGAGGTAAGAAACCACAACTATGAACTGGTGATGTTGGCTACCACAAACTCCTCCTTGCCTTACGATTTTAGCCAGTTATGGCATAGCAGCACCTGGATAACTGGGGAAAACATGACAGGGTTTGGAACGCCTGAATCAGACCGCCTGGTACTGGCAGCACCGTTGAACCTGGATCCTGTTTCACGGAAACAACAAGTAGACCGTATCCAAGAGATCATTTTTGAAGAGGTTCCAGCCATATTTCTGTTCTCCAATACCATGAAATATGTTATTCATAAGCGATATGGAAAAAGAGAGGTCTCCTCGATCTCTCCCTTCGTATTGATGAATGACTTAGAACCACAAAAAGTAGCTCAGAAGTAATTGTAAGGGTACATATTTCTCAAAATCTGCCCCTGAAAAATCTCCTTTTTTTCAGGGGATAGCTCAACATTCTGTTAATTTGCGGCAACAATCAACCTAACCCAACAACCTGTCAAATGAAATTGATCACCGAAGCCGCCCTTGCCGGAAAACGCGCGCTGGTGCGTGTAGACTATAATGTTCCATTGGATGATGAGGGGAATGTAACAGACGATCGCCGCATACGGGAGTCGATTCCAACCGTGCAACATATCTTAAGTGAAGGAGGATCTGCCGTGCTGATGTCCCATATGGGCCGACCCAAGGGGGAAGCCAATCCTAAAATGAGCCTGGAACAGACCATTTCGACCTTGAAGAAGTATGTTGATGCAGACATTTTCTTTGCAGATAACTGTGTGGGCGATGCTGCCTTTGAAATGAGTGCCAACCTTCAGCCAGGTCAGGTATTGCTGCTGGAAAACCTGCGTTTTCATGCCAAAGAAAAGAAGGGGGACGAGGAATTTGCGAAGCAACTGGCACGTCATGGAGACCTCTACGTAAACGATGCTTTTGGTTCTGCTCACAGGGCCCATGCAAGCACAGCGACTGTAGCTCAGTTTTTTCCTGATGCCAAGTTCGCAGGGCTTTTGTTGAACAAAGAAATTGAAAATGCTGAAAAGGTGCTAGGTAACGCCCAGCGTCCCTACACAGCCATCATGGG
>JBCDIQ010000059.1:0-20094 GCA_039024295.1 Bacteroidota bacterium
CAAAAAACGAGTATTCAAAAAATACAATATGATAACAACCCCATAAGCTTGCAGGTTCTATCATAGGTATGGCTGCACAACTTTCGTTTTCATTATTCATACAACCAATATCTGAACATGAACAACAACCCAACCGCCCTCATAACAGGGGGTTCCAGTGGAATTGGCCTGGGCATTGCCCATGAATTTGCAGCCGCTGGATATAATTTGGTATTAAATGGACTAGAAGAGAATGGGGATGAAATTGCAGCGGAAGTGGGAGAGAAATATGGGGTCAAAGCATTATTTTCCAATGCAAATTTACTTGATCCTGCAAAGATTAAGGGACTTGCCGTTTTTGCAGAAGAAAACTTCGGCACCGTCGAAGTTGTCGTCAATAATGCGGGGGTTCAATATGTAGCTCCTATAGATGAATTCCCCCAAAAACGATGGGAAATGATTCTTGGGTTAAACCTAAGTGCTGCTTTTTACCTCGTTCAGGCACTCTGGCCTGGAATGAAGAAAAACAATTTTGGCCGGATCATTAACATTGCTTCTGCGCACGGCCTTCGTGCTTCAGCTTTTAAAGCTGCCTATGTTTCCGCCAAACATGGCATTGTGGGGCTAACCAAGGTAATGGCACTGGAAGGAGCTGAGTTTAACATCACCGCAAATGCAATTTGTCCAGGCTACGTGCTCACTCCACTTGTAGAATCCCAAATCGCGGATCAGGCAAAATCCCACAACATGACAGAGGAAGAAGTCATTGAGAAGGTGATGCTAAAGAAGCACGCGAAGAAAGAATTTGTCACGGTAGAAGCATTGGGACAAATGGCTGTTTTCTTGGCCTCTGAACATGCGAGCACTTTTACTGGAACCGCAATTCCCATTGACGGTGGCTGGACGGCTCAATAACCTTGATGTAAAAAATTATGGCAACCCTCTCAACATGGTTGCCATTCATTTATGAAATAATTTATGAAAACGAAAAAAATCAACCTTGCCCTTCAAGGAGGTGGCTCTCATGGTGCTTTCACCTGGGGGGTGATAGAAGCTTTGTTAGATGATGACCGGATAGAATTTGACGGTATATGTGGCACCAGCGCAGGAGCGATGAATGCAGTTATTACCTCTTACGGTTTACACATGGGAGGCCGAGAAGCCGCAAAAGAGTTACTGGAGAAATTTTGGCATAAAGTAGCCCTTTTTCAATCTTTTTCTCCTGTACAACCCACGGTATGGGACCGGGTGTGGGGAAATTTCAACCAGCAGTTTTCTCCGCTCTCAGCCATGCGAGAGTTCGTTACTACGCTCTTTTCCCCTTACCAGTTTAACCCTACCAACTACAATCCACTTAGGGATATTCTGAATGAGTTCATTGATTTCGAGGAATTAAACAAAACAGATTACCGGGTTTATGTGTGTGCTACTAATGTAAAAAAGGGGCGTGTCCGTGTTTTTTCTTGCCAAGAGGTCACCTGTGATGCAGTGGTAGCTTCAGCCTGCCTACCGTATCTATTCCAGGCCGTAGAAATTGAAGGAGAGCATTATTGGGACGGTGGCTTTATGGGAAATCCCCCAATATTCCCCCTCATCGACCGCACAAAGACCCCTGATATTCTATTGGTTCAAATCAATCCGATCAATATCAACAGGGTACCTAAAACGGCTGAAGAAATCCGAGATAGAATCAATGAATTGAGCTTCAATTCTGTACTAATGAAGGAGATGCGGGTGATTCGATTCATAGATTCGATGATCGAAAAAGGCTATACCAAAGGTGGTAAACTCCATAAAATTTATATGCACCACATCAACCCAGACAACGATCTGCAAGACCTCGGGGTAAACTCTAAGCTGAATGCAGATTGGCAGTTTCTTCAAAAATTAAGAGGAATAGGGAATAAGTTGGCAAAAGAATGGGTAGAAGATCATTTCGATGACATTGGGCATGAAACCACAGTAGATATTCAAAAGGTGTTCCTTTAGTCGCGTTTGTGTAACTTACCGGGAAAAGGACGTAGATGCTGCTCATGTTTTTCCGACAATTTTTGCTGGGGTTGCTCCTCATGGGTTGCCTCTGGGCCCAGAATTCTGTCAAGTATGTCACCGCTGAGGCCAGTCCTGGAGAGGGAGTGAACCAATTTTTACGGGCTTACCGCATTAAGTCTCCTTGCAATGTAAATAAGTTTTATGCCCTTAATTCCGGCGTAAAAAAAGGAGGTCTCAAGCTGGGTAAAACCTATAAACTGCCCATTCAAATTTACCGCTACAACGGCAAGTCGATTCGATCCACTTTGGGCATCAGTGATCTGCCCCGCGCCCAACGCATTCAAGCATACAATGAAATGATGCACCTCGCGGGTTTCAGGTCTCATGATTTCAGGAAGGATAAGCAGTTGTGGGTTCCTCATCACTTTATACATTGCCCCCAGGAAAGGGTGGTAGACCTGCCTGAAACCCTCAATGGAAAACCGATTCGGGGTACCTACGATATTTTTGGAAAGGACTACGCAAAGGTGGTCCAGAAGGACCAAAAACTGAAAAATAAGGTGTTTTATGTTGTGGGGGGGCACGGTGGGCCTGATCCGGGTGCCATTGGTAAACGAGGAGGCCGAGACCTTTGCGAGGATGAATACGCCTATGACATTGCCCTTCGACTCGCCAGGATTCTTTTGGAACATGGTGCAACTGTTTACCTGATTACACGAGATCCCAATGACGGCATCAGGAATGGGGAATACCTGAAATGTGATAAAGATGAACGGTGCTGGGGAGATAAGCCCATACCCAGGGGACAGAAAGCACGCCTGTTCCAGCGGTCAGATGCTATTAATGCCCTGTACATGCGTCACCAAAAACAAGGCGTAACACACCAGCGGATGATTAGTCTCCACATTGATTCTGAAAGGAGCGGCCAAAAGACGGATGTCTATTTTTATTACCGTTTGGGAGATCTCACCAGTAAGGCCTTTGCTACGCATTTGCGTGAAACCTTTAAGCAAAAGTATGAAGAGGTTCGAAAAAATCGTGGGTATGAAGGCTCTGTGACCAGTCGGGACCTGCACATGCTCCGGGAAACCCTTCCTATCTCAGTTTTTGTTGAATTGGGCAATATTCGCTCCTACAATGACCAACAGCGGTTGGTGTTGGCATCCAACCGACAATTATTGGCGACTTGGCTATATGCAGGCCTATTGAGAGAAGCAACAGCCACAAAGCACTAAAGGCCCGTTTTTCTGACCAATTCCTCCTCCGTGAGGCTTTCCAAAAACGCCAACAAATCTGCTTTTTCCTGCTTAGTCAATCCCAAAGGACCAATTTGAGGAGCCTGATTGGGATGACCTTTTCCTCCCTGGTTATACAGCTCAATGATTTCCTCCAGGGTTTCATAACTGCCGTCATGCATGTAAGGACCTGTCAGGGCAATGTTCCTCAAAGTAGGCACCTTGAATTTTCCCCGATCCTTGGGATCAGATGTTGCACGAAACAATCCAGGGTCTTCATAAGTAGCGTGAGAACCAATGTTCTCTATCGCGTAATTGGTCAGGTCATGGCCATTGTGACAGATCATACACCGGGTTTTTGGGCTAAAAAACAGGTTCATGCCTCGTTTGGCAGAAGGGGAAAGGGCTGTTTCGTCACCGTTTCGATAGCGGTCATAAGCTGAATTTCCACTTAAGAGTGTTCGTTCATATGCAGCCAATGCACGGGTGACCACATACATATCCAGTTCCCTTCCATAAGCTACCTTAGCCAATTTTACATATTGCTCATTTTGCTGTAAGCGCGCAGGGAGGTACACTCCACTGAATCCCATTTCATCGTGGTTTTCCAATGGCCCCATTACCTGTGCTTCCAGAGAGGGATTTTTTCCTTCCCTAAAGAAATACGGATGATAAGCCACGTTAAATAGCGTTGGTACATTCCTGAAACCTTTCCTTCCTTTAATGCCTACGGAAACAGCATTTGCATCGGTAAATGCTTTTTGAGGCAGGTGGCAGGTACCACAGGAAATCGTAGAGTCTAAAGAAAGCGCAGGATCAAAAAACAGTCTTTTCCCAAACTCTACCCGCAGGGTGGTTAATTTGTTGTGATCAGGAATTTCAGGCTGAGGAAAGCCTGCCGGTAATGCCAAGTGATAGGGGGAATCCTCCAGGACATGGGCCTGCGGCTCTGAAGGCGAGCAAGCCTGCAAGCCCCAGAGAATTCCCAACCATATAAAAAACAGGTACCTCAACCTATTTTTGCTTACTGAACATAGTTGCTGCGTTGCTGGCTACCTGCTCGGCCATGGTACGGGCATCACTTCCTGCACCTCCTGTATGCGTGATTAAACGCGCCTCCAGGTCCAGTCCTTCGAACAGCTTCATGTAGTCTACATCGATATTGATGACATTGTTTTCCTGATCAAGGTCTGAATGTACCATTACGGTAACTGGAGTTTTCAAGGCGTTGGTTCCTAGATGAAATTGAGTTAACTCAGCATCTTCATACGTACCATCACCATTAAGATCGGTCTGACCATCCATTCGCAGGAAAATATACCCCATCATCCATGACCATGCCATACTTGGTGCTTGTAGCCCAAGCGGATGTCCGGTTGGATAATCAGCTGGTGGTTTTGCCATACCTCCGTTCAAATCTTCCGATACCCCAATGTCAAACATCAACATATGGCCATGGCCTTTGTTGATTTGACCCAGGTCATACATCATCTGAGAAGACTTTACCAACAAGGTAGTATCAAACATATTGGTCATGTTTCCAGCATCGTCCATCAAACGGATATTGGAAGCGTAGAAGTTCATGGTGGTGATTTTCACGTTCTTCCCGTTAACAGCGAACGCTTTACCAGACTCAAAGTCTTCACTTCCCATTTTTCCATGGAAGTGCAAACGCAGGCTGGGGTAGGTGCAGTCTCCCCCAGGTTCAGCATTGGCATTATAATTCACTGCATTGGGGTCAGTACAACCAATTTCGGGGTTTCCTTCGTCGTCGTTGTCACATGCGGTGAACATCAACGCAATAGCCGCCATCAGGGCGATCATCAAAGATTTGGATTTAAGGATCATATCATTTGGATAATTTGGGTTTTTAAAATGGTTATCAGTGTTCAGTGCTCAGTTTCCAGTCAGCATTAAGCGAATATCCGTAAACTGTAAACTGAATACCGGAAACTGATTTTATGGAAATACATTCACTTCAGTTACAGCCTGGGCCACATTTCCATTATGGTCTTCAGCTATAACCATGACTTGCCAGGTAGCAGCTTGATCCGCTTCAACCTTGACAGAATCAAGTAGCGTTACCTCCTTTGAATGAAGGTGATCGGATTTAGTCAGCAGCCTCCTGCTGCTGTCAAGTTCATCAACAATCATGGTATACTGATGTAACACATCGTTCTCTGCCAGTTCTACCTCAACATATATCCACTCCCCTACCCGAAATGAGGACCGCGCCTCTGGTGAAGAAATGAAAATCTGAGGAGGCAACACATCATTGGCATCCTCGCTTGCGCTGTCACAGCCTGCGAGGAATAACAAGACCGCTGATAGGTAAATAGTAGTTAATTTCATGGTTGAACGAATTGTTGCATACCATTAGAACAAATAATTCAGGGAAATGGCTGCCCGGGGTCCAGGTTCTGCTTCTCCATCTGCGTAAGCATGAGCCACAGGCAGAAAAATATTGGCTGAAACACTCATTGGATTCCATTTAGCTTCAACTCCTGCGAGCAAAAAGGCGCCTTGCCCCCCTGTTCCATGCTGGTTAATTCCATTCAAGCGATCAGCCCTCACTCGTTCGCCATACATCCCCAAAAAGGGAGTAAGGCTGCGGGGTTCACCCGTGCCGAACTGGCGAGAAACGTAAGCCATGCCAGCTGCCTGGTGCCCAAACTGATACCCTTCAGGATTAACGGTGTTGATCCGGCTATTCATATCCAGGGCAGCTCCCCATTTTGAAACGCGAAGGGTGTATACCCCTCTTAAAAGAAAGTCCCAGCTACGGGTTCCCAACTGAAAATTTGCAGGAAGGCTGGTTTCATCAAATGCATTGAACGCATATTCGCCAGTGGGCAACTTCACCCCTCCCCCTACTTGTACCTGATGCGCAGCTTTCAGTCCAGTGGATTTATGCAGGCGGAACATCGACATAATACTCGCATCTCCCAATCCACTTTGGGAAAATTGCTGCCCTTCAGATAGACGGGAACTTTGTCCATATGGCAGAATCGCAAATACCTGCCAACGCGGGGAAACCTGCCAGCGGCCTCTGAGTTCTGCGAGGTAAAATTCATCATCCGCGCTTCCAAGTCCGGTATCTAAGCTTCGGAATTTCACCCACCGTCCCTGAAGGCCAATGAAATTTCCGGGAGAAGTAGCCCAAATACCACTAAGACTTCCGGCGGATGCACATCCACAGACATCACAAGCAATAACTTGGCATGAACTCATCAAAAGTGTAAGGCATAACAGCCAAACACGAATATTGGTATGCATTAAGTTTATTTTCAGACGTACATAAATGATCCAATCTAGAGATTGGAGATTTTGGGGTGACCCAAAGTTTGAATATTACGCCTGACGGGGAGGGGGAAGATCAATTCGAGTAATGCCCTTTCGTGCCAAGAGCCGTTGCTCAAGGGAGGGACTGGTTAACTCAATGGTTGATGGTAGGGCTTTAGGGGCAAGGAAAATATGCGCTCCCACAAAATCTTCTACCTGAATTCCAGGCAGGGGAGCCTTTTCCTGTTTGGACGTTTTGTAAGAACTGTCGGCCAGTTTTTTCATCAGGTAGCATTTGCCTTTACAGGCAAGTTGAGGCCTGGCTTTGTTTTCACAAAAAACATCTTCGATGTATTCCTGATTGACTGCATATTCTATAAATGGCCACAGGGGACGAAAAATCGCCACGAGGTAAAAGGCCAATAGAAAGGATGCCACCAAGGATTTCATACAAGCAATATGACTATTTACAGGGAATCGGACACCTTAAATTATCCGAGTGGTTGAGGATTAAGGGCTAACGGTTAGAATTGGGATAAATATGGGCGGTATTTCTGTTCCAGTAAATGATTTTTCTCAGGAGAAAGAAAAGTATTATCTATTTAATCCCCAAGAAGCTAGCAAAATGGAAAAGGCCAGATCGCTCCGGCCCCTTTCTTTCACTCTTTTCAACCCTAATACGTAATTACAATGCCAATGGTGGGTTGAATCAAGCCAATGTCATCTTCCAGAAAACGGGTGAGGTATCTAGTGTCATCATTTGGATCGACAATTGGGCTGTCATTGTCATCTTTTTGCACATCCAATGTAGGCGGCCCCGGAATACGGAAGAAATAAAGGTTTTGAATGTCGAGGAACAGGTTAAACGTCCAACTTTTGAAAAACCATTTTTTATCCAACCGAACATCCAATTGGTGAAAGTCATCTACTCGCTCGGTATTCAGGAGGTCATAATCTGGCTGGGCCAGCCCCCTTGCATCCCATACATTCCTGAGCCTGGAAAACTCCACATCTGCAGGCGTAAATGGAGGGCCTGTAGTAAACCGCCAAACAGCTCCTAGTTCCCAATTGCGCTTAAATTTCTTGCCACCTGTTAGCGAAATGATATGCCGGCTGTCCCATGCAGAAGGCACAAAATCTCCGTTTTTGTCGGTAAACTCACTCCAACCCAGGGTATAGGCAATGATCCCGTAAAACCCTTTATACAGCCTCTGCTGGATCAGAAACTCCATTCCGTAAGTTCTGCCCTCTGAGGTAGATTCGGCCGGTTCATTCCCAATTGTTCCGAAATCTCCCCCAAGATTTGCCAATGAAATTGAATCACGGGTGAGGAAGGGATAATTGTTGTATCGTTTGTAGTACCCCTCAATGGCAAACTTTGTGTTGGTTGCTGTAGTATACGCTACCCCTGCAACTACATGACGGTTCCGAATATAAGTCAGGTCCTGGTTTACCAGATTCCCATCTCCATCACGGAATCCTAGCGCTGTATAGGGAGGTAGTTGATAAAACTGTCCCGTGTTAAAATTGATGGTAAAGCGAGAATTGATGGCGTAGGAAGCAGAAAACCGTAGTGAAAACTGGTTCAGGGGATTTCCCATGTTGTTGTTGAAGGTATTGCCATCTACGCGCGTACCGAGCGATAGGATCAACCTCTCTGACAGAAACTTCTTACTTACTTGCCCAAAAAACCCGTACCGCCAAAGTCTAAGTTCCGAGGAAAAGTCAATGGTCTCAAATGGCAACACATTGAAAGTGGAATTGCGATAAATGTTCTGCTCAAGGGCAGCACCATAGTTCCATTTCAAGGTTCCCTTTCGGGTGGTTCGCTCAATTCTCAGTTTATTTTCCACCTCTTGGGAATTATAATCCAGCAAGAAGGGCTGAGATTCATCATTATCTACATTTTTGACTGCATCAAAGTTTATGGCATTTCGACTGACCACAACATTCCAAAAGCCATTATCGCCAAAGTACTTATAGGAAATCCCTGCCGTATAATTCTCCTGTGTACTGATCGGCAGGTTATTTAAAATAAATTTCTGTTCATCCGTGGAGTCCGCTTCCAGGTTCAATTCGAATTCATCTACTGCTCCAAGTCCCACCAAGGTGATTTCATGGCGGGTTCCCAGGCTGATTTTTTGCTTGAACTGAAAATCGTTGTAGTTCGGCAGAAACGGCAGTCCCAAAACCCGGAAGAGCAATTGCAAATACGACCTTCGAGCCGAGAAAAGGAAGGTCGAGTTTTTTGAAACCGGGCCTTCCAGGGTAAGGGCCAAATCAGAAGATCCCAAGGTAGCGGTGAACCCCAACCGATCATCGCGGGCTTCTCGTTGCTTAAATTCAAAAACCGAGCTGAGCGCATTGCCTCGATTGGCGGGGAAAGCACCAGAATACAAGTCTACCTCTCCGATAAAATCTACGTTGATCAAGCCCACAGGCCCTCCTGAGGCCCCCTGAGTGGCAAAATGGTTGATATTTGGTGTTTCAATTCCATCAATGTAAAAACGATTTTCATTGGGGGCACCCCCACGAATAAGGATGTCATTTCGAAAGCTTACTGTACTCGAAACGCCTGGTAAAGCCCGAATCACCCGAGAAATATCTCTGTTTCCTCCGGGGTATCGCTGGATTTCATTGGTCCCAATTGTCCTGAGGGAAAGCGGCGATTCTTCTGGGCTTTTAAATGGGGAAGCCACGATCAAGACGGAATCCCTAGCGGATTCGGTATCTTCGGACATTGGAACCTCAATAAGGTAGGGCTTAGAATTGTACACCTGGATTTCATCTACCACTTTGGTTTTAAATCCACCAAATCGCACTTCTACATTATACAAGCCTGGAGGAATATTGGTCAGTTCAAATTTGCCCTCCCCATCTGTGTATCCACCAATTTTAGTATCCTGCAGCAAGACGGTGGCAAACTCAAGGGGCTCATTATTGATTTCATTGAAAACCCGTCCTTTTATCACCCCGGACTGGGCATAGCCCAAAGAAAGAACCAGTAAGCCGAAAACAATTAGCCTACCGGTAGGTACATACTTCTGCTGCGAGTGAGGAAACATAGTAGAATGTTTATATATTTTTATACTAATTTTTTAGTATGTTTTTATTCTAAACATCCTGCCTAATTTTTTGTTTCACGAAACATGGAAAAAGAAATGCCTGGGTATGATTTGGTCATTGACTTGGTAGGTCTCGTGAAAGAATATGAAGCGAAAAAAGCTGATCATCAGCGATTGGTGCTCTCAGATTTCGCCCAATGGCTTTCGAGCAAACATGTTTCCCCCCTTTCCCAAATTGAACAGCCCTTGGAGTGGAAACTTTTTGAACTCCTGGGGCTTATGGCACGGTTTAGTAATATTTACCTAAAAGAAGCTTTTACAGCATCTCCCCTTTCCTCAATCCGGGATTTTGGGTTGATGGCGATTTTGCAGCAACAAGGCTCCATGACGATGATTGCCCTTATCAAAGAGGCCATGATGGAAAAACCAACCGGAATGGAGGTTATTAAGCGACTCATTAAGCAGGGAATGATTGCCACCATGCCGAACCCAGAGGATAAACGAAGTAAATTGATTAAGCTAACAGATGAAGGAGCTGAAGTTCTAGCAGCCACCTACCCGACCCTTGGTTCGGTTGCACATGTTGTCCGAGGGAACCTTACCAAAGAGGAGCAAATCACATTTATCAGACTTCTAGAAAAACTGAGTCAGCACCACCTTCAACAGCTTTCTCTCAAGCAAAACTAAATAAAAATGCCCTGGCTAAGTAATAACCAGGGCATTGATGTATTTGAAGTAAGGGATTACTCAACCATCAGCTTTTGCGCCTTTCCAATCCGCTCACCATCGGTAAGCTGATAAAAATACAGACCACTAGCCAGGTCCTGAACTTGTAGTTCGAACGTTGACAATCCTGCCGGAACAGCTTCCTCCCGAATGAGGCGACCACTGGCATCCATCAAGCGGATGTTGAGGTTCTGGTAATCACCGGTCACTGGGATATAAGCAATATCACTTGCGGGCTGAGGATAAGCCGATCCTTCCATCAGATCCTCCATAGCAGCATCAAATACGCTGGTAGAAATACCGTCATAGAACCAGTCGTGGCTGATTTTCAAAATCTGGTAGGCCAAGCTTACATCTTGAAGCATCTCCATGCCCACACCAATTACCACTGCTTTGTAAGCGGAAGTTTCAGTCCGAATGCCAGCAGTTTTGGAGCGGTTTGCGTTATAAGTGAAAATGGGCCTTACCCCAATGGTAGCTGGACCAATTTCATCTGGCGTGAAATTATTCCCATGTGTCTGAACAATACCACCGGCTGATAAATTTCCATAGAGTGCATCAGAGGTGAAAGGGGTCAAGAGAAGGTTTTGGTTGTTGCCGTCACTGATGAATTGGGCCTTCAGCACAGTAGTGAAAAAGCCTTGTACCATAGAGGTGCTAGAAGCTGAACCACTTGACATTGCTCCATAACCTACATCCTGACCAGCAATGAACAGACGACCTCCATTTTGCAAGAAGGTTTGAAGGGCCAATACGTTTCCATCTGTAAGCGCGTCTGCACTTTCACCGGCATTTATGTACAGGTTGATGACACCATCAAGGGCATTAGAGGTGATACCTTCGCCCAGTTTGGCATCGCCCATTGAAGCAGAAGTGGTGTTTCCAGCTGCTTGCATACCTGTTGCAAAAATGTTCTCATATGCATCAGCATCCCCAATATTTATGATAAGGTCTGTTACACCACTGATCACGACAAATTCGAATTCCTGGTCCTTGGCACCAGAGTTCACAGCCTCAATGGTGAGTTTGTATTCTCCCACGCCAACCATGCTTCCAGGAACCACGTTCAAATCAAGCGTTTTAACAGCTGCCGCAGATGACATAAAAGAAGCGGTAGTCTGATAAGTAGTGCCATCGATATCAAAGGAAGCGGTCCAGTCCATTGGCTGCTTGGCATCCAGGGTCACCTGAATCATTTGATCAGCCTCAGTCTCATTCATATCAATTGAGAAGGTATTTTGTGCTGATGCTTTTAAAATGGTAGCAGTGGTAGGGGTGACTTCAAGGGTAGGCACGTTAGAAGCACCAGAATTCAATATTTCACGTGTGCCGGTATTTTGCACATAAGCGATGACATAGATATTGTCCATGTCCCAAGAAGGGTCTGGAGTATAGGTATAAGAAAGGTTTACTTTTCCGCCCTGAGGCAACAGGGTAATGCTTTCTCCGGCAGTTGAGGTCAACATGTCACGGAAAACATTTGGAAAATCCCGCTCACCATTCGTACCAGGCGCGCTGGTATATTCAATCATGGATTCAATGACGGCTACCCGAATGATGTAGCTTCCTGCAGGGGGTGCCATCACACTTTCAATGGTAACCCCTACATTACGGCTCATTCCATTTGGATTGTCCCTTACAGTAAGTTTTATGGGACTGGTTTGAGAAGCTGCGGCGTTGATTTGGCCCTGGGAGGCATTGGCAGGCCCACCGATACTTGACCCATTGAATATCATGCTGGGTACCCCACGAATCCCATAGAAGGCCACCATTTCATTCTGCTCGGTTGTGTTGGCAGAGTACATAGGGTCACGTCCTGGCCATGAAGTGTGATATGCGATATGATTAACTCTGTTCTCGTTTTCGGAGTACAGCGCATCAAAAATAGGGTTCTGCACTGCACAGGGAGGACATGAAGCGTTTGTGAAATGCTCATACAAAGGGTACTTGGTAGCTCCCTGGCCGTATGCAGAAAAGGTAATGGTAGTGAGGATAAAGCTCAACACCAAGGGGTATAACTTTCTCATAGAACTTATAAAAGGTTAGAGATGGATTTTTGAGTAAAAACAATGATACAAAAAATCTTATATAGCCGAAAGTAATTGCGGCTGATTGGAGCATCTAAGCCGGTATTTATCCAAAAATATTTCGATAATTTTTTATATCTCATTGTAAGGCCCCCCCCTCAACGAATACCAAATAAGGGAAAGGCGGTTCCAATTATGCTAGACCCTGCACAGAAACGGATTACATTTGAGCGTCTGCTTGTATCCAATCAGCAAAGGATTCGACGAATTTGTCGGTATTATGCTGATACCAAAACGGATGAGGAAGACCTCTATCAGGAGATAGCCCTGCAAATATGGGATTCTTTGGATCGGTTTGCGGGGGAAGCCAAACTGGAGACTTACCTCTACCGGATCGCGCTTAACACAGGAATGACCCATTTAAGAAAAACCAAAAGAAGGGCCCAGCCAATAGATCCGACAGCCTTACCTGAAAAAACTGAGATGCCTCCCTTCGAGGAGACCTTATCCCAGCAGGAGCGTATAACCTGGCTAAACAACGCCATCAAGACCCTAAAGCCAATAGACCAAACCTTGCTTCTGCTCTTTTTAGAGGAGAAGTCGTATGAAGAAATGGCCGACGTTACTGGCCTTTCGGTGGCCAACGTTGGCGCACGCCTGAGCAGGGCGCGCCAGCGTCTAAGCAAACTTGCCCAACAAATAATCTCATGAACTGGAAAACCCTACAAGAAGACTGGCAAAATAGTGCTGAAGTATCCGCTTCTGCTAAGATTCCTTCTGCCAGCCAGTTAAATGCCACCAGGGAAAAAATGCGCTTCTTTGAGTATGACAATGGGCAACAGTCTGCCCTGATTGGTAGCATCTGCCTGGGACTATTGGGGATAATGGCATTCATGGCCTTTTACCTGGAGCCCCAAAAAATGATGTTACTTTTCATTGGAGGTATCCTTTCTCTTTCCGCTTTCCTACAAGGCATTCGTTTTTACTTTTTCAGGAAGTGGACCCAACCTCAACAGGACCTAAAAACCTATTACTCCTATGCCCTGAAAAAAGTTAGGCTCGCGCGACGGACAAACTGGACGATTGGAGCTGGGCTAATATGCTGGACAGGTTTTGTTCTTTGGATCGCCAAAGATCAGTTTTCTTCAATTTTTGATCCCACAGTCGATGCCCGGGTACTCGTGGTGTTATTTCCGTTTTTGTTGATTGTAGGCCTATTGGTTTGGTACTACCGGACCCAGCACCCCTACCAAATTCCAGAACTAGAAAAAGAACTAGAAAAAATAGTGGCCGACTTTGAATCTGACTGATGGCATCTCTGGCTGAGAAACAGAAGGAAGGTCTGCAAAGTTGTACCTATGGATTTAACACAATAGAATCCCATCTCAAGCAAAATCCCACCTTATTTTGGCAAGTTTTCCTTTGACTTCACTCCCCAAAAAATCTGGTATTGGTCTCATGACTGGTACTTCTCTCGATGGATTAGATGCTGCTTTCTGTGAATTTTGGCAGGAAGAAGGGCAGTTTCGGTTTGATTTAATCGATTGTCATGAAGTTCCCATTCCAGATAAGTGGCAAGCCCGTCTCGAACATTTGCCTTATCAGGACGCTGAAACTTTTGCGAAAACTCACGTTTATTGGGGACATTGGCTGGGAGAACAAACCCGGAATCTGATTCAACAATTCTCCTGGCAGCCGGATTTTGTTGCGGTACATGGACAGACCATTTTCCATCAGCCAGAGAAGAGTTTTACCGCTCAAATTGGCGATGGAGAGTCCCTGGTATCATATATTTCCTGTCCAGTTGTGACCAATTTCCGAAGTAAAAATGTAGCCCTTGGAGGCCAGGGTGCGCCATTGGTACCTTTCGGTGAACAACACCTATTTCCCGATTACGACCTTTTTCTTAATCTTGGTGGATTTGCCAATGTGAGTTTCCAAGGTAGCGGGTTTGATGTGGCAGCCTGTAACCTCATCAGCAATCGTCTGGCCCGAGAAATCTCGCCCGAACATGCATTTGACCCGGAGGGAACTTTCGCGGCAGCAGGCAACCTGGATCCAGACTTGCTAAGCAAACTAAACCAACTCCCATTTTACCGACAAAGTCCCCCCAAAAGCCTGGGAACCGAATGGATTCAGGCTAAATTAGACCCCATTTTGCATGCGTACCCTGGCAGCCTGAAGGATTTACTCAATACCTACCAGCATCACCTGGCCCAACAAATTGCACAGGCTCTGTCGCCCTTTTCGCCCAGAAGAAGGGAACTGGTGGTTACTGGTGGAGGTGCCCATAACCGTTTTTTCATGGAGTTACTTGAAAACAACCTCCGTAAAGTTGGTGTGGACATTGCTTCAGATATTCCCAAATGGTGGATCAATTACAAGGAGGCCATCATATTTGCTTTTTTGGGTTATTGTACCCTCCAAGGGGTGCCTAACACACTTTTGCAGGAAAAGGAATCGTCCCAACTCATCCTTGGCGGGAGCATTCACCTGCCTTCGGATGGAAAATGGTACCTCAGGAAAACCGAAGGCTAGTAAAATAAGAGGTGGAAAGGCGGTTTTATGCTTGCAAATCCTTTTTTCGTTCTCCTGCCAGAACTGTATATTTGACACCAGTTTGGAAAAAATTGTCATGAAACTAACCTACTCCCCTAAAACAGTTGCCACTATTTTATGCCTCTTGGGAACGCTCATGTTTCTCGGATGTGAAGGAGGAGCTTCAAGTAAGGAGGATGGAGTTCCCTTTAAGGTGACGGGCACGCTTACCCAATGTCCTGCCGACAGCATGTTTGTATATATGCTGGACGGATACAATGTACGCCGGTTATCTTCTGCTCCCATTACCCAGAACGGAGGTCAAAGTACCTTTAGCCTGGAAGGCCGTGTTCCCATGCAGGGTTTTTATTGGATTGGTACCAGCCAGACCAATCTGCTAAGTCTTATTCTTGGAGAAGAAATGGAAGTGGAGTTATCCGGAAATTGCGGAAATCTGCCGCAGCTCGGCAGGGTGGAAAATTCCCCTGTTAACCAAAACCTAAAAGAGCTAGGCAGTCGGTTCAACAAACTCCAACAACAGGTCAATACCCTGTCCCAACAACTTACCATGATGGGAGGTAGTGCACCTGCTGAATTAAAAAGTCAGGTACAACAAGCGTTTCAACAGCAGGTTCAACTGGTCGATTCCCTCAAACAAACAGCCCCTATCCTGGCAAAGGTATTTTCCCTAAACATCCTTCCGCCTTTTGATCCGGCCAATAATCCCAAGGGGTATAGCTCCCAAATGGAGCACTTTGCCGGAGAATACTACAAATACGCAGACCTCGAAGATCCCCAGTACAATTACATACCCGTGTTAGCAGATAACGTGATGGGGTTCACCCAGAATCTTTTCATGACCGGTTCCTTTCCCAAGGAAAAAGCAACAGCAGCCCTGGACAGCGTGGTAAACAGATTGCCATCAGGGTCTATTGCCCATAGAAATGTGCTGTTGAGAATCATGTATTTGTTAGAGCAGATCAGGTCTGGCTCTTACGGGTATTATGCCAACCAATACCTTGCTGCAAACCCTGGTGACCCCAATGCAGGCCGCATCCAACAAGTGGCCCAACAGTTGAAGCAATTAGCGGCAAAAGAAGCAGAGAAAGACCGCCTTTTCGGTATAGGAAAAGTTCCGCCGGATATTTCTCTCCCCACACCTGATGGAGGGAAGGTCAACCTCAGCGATTTGAGGGGCAAAGTGGTTTTGGTAGACTTTTGGGCCAGCTGGTGTCGCCCCTGCAGACAAGAAAACCCCAATGTAGTTCGAGTGTATAACCAATATAAGGCTAAAGGCTTTGAAATTCTGGGGGTCAGCCTGGATGAAAAGCGAGGCGATTGGCTTCGTGCCATTGAAGCAGATCGACTCACTTGGTTCCACGGAAGTGACCTGAGGGGTTGGAGAAGTGCTGCTGCCCAAAAATATTTGGTGTCCAGTATTCCCCAAACCTTTTTACTTGACCGCGAAGGTCGTATTTTGGGCAAAAACCTTCGTGGAGCTGCGCTTGAACAAAAGCTGGCAGAGGTATTTGCTGGTTCTTGATGATTAATCCGATGGGTATGCAACCTGCCAAAATTCTGATTGTAGATGACGAAGTTGATATTCTGGACCTGTTAGAATACAACTTGGAGCGGGAGGGCTATGAGGTGATTAGGGCTGAAAATGGGGAAGAAGCAATTAAAGCTGCTAAAAAGTCTCGTCCAGATCTGATTATTTTGGATATTATGATGCCTCAATTAGACGGAATTGAGACATGTCGTAGGATTCGTGAGGTGCCGGGCATGGACAAGGTATATGTGGTTTTTCTCACTGCAAGGTCCGAGGAGTATTCAGAATTAGCAGGCTTTGAAGCCGGTGCAGATGATTACATATCTAAACCTATAAAAACGCGGGTGCTCATGAGTCGCCTTAAGGCCATTCTTAGGCGAAATCCAGATCCTGCAGAAGAAGAGTCCCCAGTCCTGAAAATTCACGACCTGGAAATACTCAAGGACGAATACGTGGTTAGGAAGGGAAAGGAAACCCTGTCACTCCCCAGAAAGGAGTTTGACCTGCTTCATTTTCTGGCTTCCAGCCCGGGAAAAGTCTTTCGCAGGGAAAAACTACTGGAAAAGGTGTGGGGAGATGTCTACGTGGTGGATCGGACAGTAGATGTGCATGTGAGAAAATTGCGAGAAAAAGTCGGAGAGAACTATATTGTGACCGTTAAAGGTGTAGGGTACAAATTCTTACCTGAACAGGCATGAATTACAAAATTCCATCTTCTATCCTGGTCGCCCTTTACCTGGCAACCGGGCTAAGCTTATTGCACTTATTGTTGGTAAATGGTGGAGCTACCATGGGCAATTCATCGCTCAACAGCTTTCTCATGTTTTTTCTCATTAGCTTTTTGGTCCTGGTTTTTTCCATGGAGTACTTCGTATTCCAGCGGCTGCGAACCCTTCGCCTGATAAGTGAACGAGAAATCAAAAAGCTCCGAGAACTCGAAACCTACAGAAGGGAGTTTCTTGGGGAGGTTTCTCATGAATTAAAAACCCCCATTTTCGCCATTCAGGGATTCATAGACACCCTACTTGAAGGGGCGATGGATGATGAAAAATTCAGGAAGAAGTTTTTAAAGAAGGCGGCAAAAAATGCGGATCGGCTTTCTAGCCTTGTGCAAGACCTACTGCTGATCACTCAGGCAGAGTCGGGGGAGATAGAAATGCGGATTCGAGGATTTGCGTTCTATGAACTCCTTAATGAAGTCATTGATTCCATTTACTACAAATTCACCAAAAAGAAACGGAACATCACCTGCCGGGTTGTTCCAAATGGAAACGAGGACACCATTGTATATGCTGATCGGGAGCGTATCCATCAGGTGATGATCAACCTCATTGACAACGCGATTAAGTACGGAGATGTGAACGGAGAGGTGACCATCGAATTACAGGCAATGGATAACGATCACCTATCCATATCTGTACACGATGATGGCCCTGGCATTGAGGACGAACACCTTGAAAAAATATTTAGGAGGTTTTACCGGGTAGATAAGAGTAGGTCGCGAGACAGGGGAGGAACAGGGCTAGGACTTGCGATTTGTAAGCACTTCCTGGAAGCCCATAATGAAAAAATACACGTAAAAAGCATTGTGGGGGAAGGAACCACCTTTCAATTCTCCCTTCAAACAAAGGAAAAGGCACTTACCTAATAGGTGATTACTGAGGAAGTGCCCCGGCACGCTTGTACAAATAGTAGACCTTTTCTCCATCAATTTCATTGATCAGCACCAGCGAGTCAGGAGAGAGGGATTCGATATCATAACGTCCCCCATCGTAGGACACGCTACCATTTTCGTAGGAAAAAGCAGTGATCAAATCACTAATATCTGGCTCATCTGGAGTGGCAATGGTTACCAGGCCTTCTTCTTCGAACGTAAGTATCATTCTACCTACCGGTAATGACTCTCCGGCAATCTGCTGGGCCACCATTTCCCATGACCCCATGAGTGATTGAGCTTCTTCCGGCAGGGTGGATTCAATTCCCCGATCGGTTACTGTATCCTGAACAGATGCATCAGCCTGCTGGTTTCCTTCAGCAGGATCATCGCAGCCTATGAGAGCTACGGAAAAAAGGCTGAAAATGGAAATAAATAATTTGATGTAGGTTTTCATTGGTCCAAAATTATGGAAGGAACACCAAATTGCCAACAAACTCCTCGCCTATATCTATGATTTATCCCTAAACTTAGCCTAATTTCACCATTCCAAACAAACCGAACTCACTATCCACGATATTTGTGACTTGGAAGATAATTCGTAATTTTCACGCCTTAATATTTATTAGCTAACCCTAGGATTCCTATGAAAAAATCATGTACGCTTTTGTTTGTCCTGGTATTGGGACTTACCGGTGCTTCTCATGCCCAGCTCAAACCTGTAAGCGGAGATATCGGACTGGGATTCAACCTTTCCGGCATCGACAACATTTCCTTCGATGAATGGTCTTCCGACGTGTTCAACAACCCCCAAGTATTCGGTCGTTTTTACCTTTCTGACCGTTTGGTGCTTCGAACCACCATAGGCGTCGGGCTGACAAGCACTGAAAATACAAGGAGTGCTACCCTTGAATTTACCGACCTCATCACCAATGAGGAGATTACCGTTGACACCCAAATTGTCAGTTCTGTTTCTCAGTTCTCCTTTAGCATTGCCCCTGGAATTGAATATCACCTTACTTCTCAGGCAAGCAAGCTGGACCCTTATGTAGGAGCTGTTGTCCCTTTTGGGTTGAGTGGTCCCAGAACTGTGGAAACTCAAAGCTCTATCAATCAGCAAAATGTAACCCTCAACCAACCGCTATTTGCTGAGAATATCACAGAAACCAACAAATCGGCAGGCACCACTTCCATCGGATTTAGCCTCCTCGCTGGATTCAACTACTTTTTTACGGACAACTTTGCCATCGGTGCGGAATACTCGATCGGCTTTCTTTCTACCAGCCAAGGGGGTACAGTAGAAAACAGTCGTGCAGGTACACGCCAAACTGATCCTGCTTCTAATCAGGTAGAAGTAATTGACGAGTCTTCAGAATTTGAAGCACAAAACTCCAACACTTCCATTACCTCTAATGCCAGTGGCGGAATCAATATTTCCATTTTCTGGTAACAGAATGGTCCATCATTCTTAACAGATCGGCTCAGTGAGTCGGTCTTTTTTTTATTTACAATAACGCTTGAATGGCCAGGAAATACCCTTTTTTCCCAAGTCCGGAGATCATTCCGTCACATGCAGGACTGATGACTGAAGTGTGTCGCCAGGGTTCACGGGCAAAAATATGAGAAAGGTGCACTTCAATTTTGGGAATAGAGACAAACTTCAAAGCATCATGGATGGCATAGCTGTAATGTGTGTATGCACCCGCATTAATCACTAGCCCATCAAAGTCTTTTTGAGGAACTTCCTGAATGGCATCAATTAATTCCCCCTCAATATTTGACTGAAAATGTGTGAGTTCAACCTGTGGGAAAGCTTCCACTATCTGACCGACAATCTCCTCTAAGGTTTCATCCCCATATATGTGAGGTTCCCGTTTGCCCAGGAGGTTCAAATTGGGTCCATTTAACAGCAGAATCTTTTTCATGACACAAACATAATCAAATCAAAAAGCCGGACAATCTGCCCGGCTTCATGTATAGGTAGAAATAGGGCCTATCGCATCAGGTACATTTTGCCCCAACCATTGTTAAAGTAGGTCTTAGTGCC
>JBCDIQ010000060.1:0-19732 GCA_039024295.1 Bacteroidota bacterium
AAACTGAATGGGCAATGGGAACTGTTCGAATACGATCATAAAAACAGTACCATCACCCACCGGTTAAAAAACCGACCTTCAGCAGGAAAAAGCAAGCTGTATGTAAGGGTAGCTGACAAGGCTGGTAACCCGGTAGAAAAGAACTACATACTTTATTTCTGATGAGCCTTCGATTATGGTCTCCCAATGAAGCGGCAGCCTTCTTACGGGCATGTAATTCTCTGCAACTTCATGATGTGAAGCACCGACTCTTGAATTGGGCGGCAGAGTTTCCTTATATATGCTTTTTGGATAACTGTGAAAGCGAGATTGACCAGTATGGAGAATGGGAATTACTTTTGGGAATTGGAAATGAAGATGCTCCAAGGGCTACCTCAGCTCAGGAAATGGAACAGCTCCAATCCGGCTCCTGGTGGATGGGAGGACTGTCTTATGACCTGAAAAATCATTACGAACCTATATTGGAAACCCAGTCTGAAGCTTCGATTGAGTTTCCCGGATGCGCTTTGTTTAGCCCTACTGGATTGATTGGCTTAAGACGTGATGGAACCTGGATGATTCTGGGTGAATTGCCAGGGCTAATTTCTGCTATGGGAGTTGTTCCTCCTTCTTTTACCCTAGGTTCTTCTCCTGAATTCAACAGCAACTTCACCCGGGACCAGTACATTGAAACGGTTCAAAAATTACGCGAACACATAGAAGCGGGGGATTTCTACGAAATGAACCTTGCCCAGGTATTTGAGGCAACGTACAGACTTGAGCACCCTCAGGAGGTTTTTCGAAGGCTGGTAGAGGTCTCTCCGGTTCCTTTTGCTGCCTTTTTCCGGTATGGAGAAAAATATGCCCTATCTGCTTCTCCCGAGCGATTCCTCCAATCCAAAGACCAGCAACTGCTTACCCAGCCCATAAAAGGCACAGCACCACGAGCAGCTTCTCCAGCAGCAGATAAAGAAAGTGCGGAGGCCCTGCAGGCTTCGGTTAAGGAACGGGCAGAAAATGTGATGATCGTTGACCTGAGCCGTAACGACCTCTACCGATCATGTTTGCCTCATTCTGTGGAAGTGCCCCACCTATTTGCCATCCAGTCCTTCCCCCAGGTACACCAGATGGTCAGCACCATTACCGGGAAACTGCGTCCCAATCTTTCCTGGCAGCAGGTAATCGCCCATACTTTCCCCCCCGGCAGCATGACCGGAGCCCCAAAGGTAAGGGTCATGGAAATGATAGATCGCTATGAAGGCTGTGCCCGCTCGTTGTATGCCGGCTCAATTGGCTACCTCAGCCCGGAAGAAGAATTTGATTTCAACGTGGTAATCCGAACCCTGTTGTATGATAACACCACCCACAAATTGAGCTACCATGTGGGAGGGGCCATTACCTATAATTCTGACCCTGAGGCCGAATACGAAGAAACCCTCCTAAAGGCCGAGGCCATTAGAAGGGCATTAGCTGTATAAGTCGCTATCAGGCCCTTTCCCTAGCTAGAAAGGACGTTGATCAAGTCGTATTTCGTGATGATGTCTACCTCCCCATTATTGGTTTGTACCAATACCGCAGGGTTGTCTTTTGTGATCAGTTTAGAAACCACATCTATTCGTGTAGAAGGCAACACAAACGGCAATGGATCACTCATTCCCACAGATACAGGTGCTTCCTTCAGGGTTGGATCATCCAGCAGGATATTGAGCAAACGGGTTTCATTTAAGCTACCGATCAAATCTCCATCCTGGCGCACAGGAATTTGAGAGATTCCGTATTGGCGCATGATCTGAATGGCTTCTCCAAGCGTCTGATTTGACTCCAGGTAGATCAGTTGGCGATCTGTTTGAGACTGAGAAAGAATTTGCTCGGCAGTAAGCAAGGTTTCCTCTTCAAGGAAATTGTGGTTGCGCATCCAGACGTCGCTGTACACCTTCCCGAGGTAACGGGTACCGTGATCGGGCAGGATAATGACCATCACATCATCTTTTCCAAGGTTTTTGGCATATTCCAGCGCACCGTGAACGGCAGAACCACAAGACCAACCGATAAACAGGCCTTCGGTTCTTGCCAGTTTCCGTGCGGTAAGCGCAGCGTCTTTATCGGTGACCTTGACAATGTGGTCCACCACTTCCATGTTGCAATTGTCAGGCACAATATCTTCTCCGATACCCTCCGTGAGGTAAGGGTAAATCTCTTCTTCATCAAACTCCCCCGTATCGTGCAGTTTTTTGAACACCGAACCGTAAGTATCTACCCCAACTGTGACAATGTCCGGATTTTTCTCCTTGAGGTAGGTGGAGATACCTGAAATGGTTCCGCAAGTTCCCATGCCTGCCACAAAGTGGGTAATTGTTCCGTTGGTCTGCTCCCATATTTCAGGACCAGTGGTCTCGATATGTGCCTGGGTATTGCTCATATTGTCGTACTGGTTCATGTACACCGAGTTGGGAATCTCTTTTTCCAGCCGACGAGCAACCGAATAATAAGACCGCGGGTCTTCAGGAGGCACGTTTGTGGGACAAACGATCACCTCGGCTCCTACCGCCCGGAGAATATCAATTTTTTCCTGGGACTGCTTATCGGCCATGGTGAAAATACACCTGTATCCTTTTACAGCCGCTGCCAGGGCCAGTCCCATTCCCGTATTTCCACTGGTGCTTTCGATGATGGTGCTTCCCGGCTTGAGCTTCCCTGATTTTTCGGCATCTTCTACCATCTTGATCGCCATCCGATCCTTTACACTATGCCCAGGGTTAAAATATTCTACCTTGACCAAAACCTTGGCTTTGAGGTGAGAGGCGATGCCGTTTAGTTTGACAAGGGGGGTATTACCGATAGTTTCAATTATGTTGTTAAAATACATGCAGTGGTTGCTTTTTAGCATTTGGTTGGTGAGCGAAAAATAACAAGCTAAGCATGGTCCTCATTGTTTATTTAATCAAGGAAATGTCCCATACCTAAGCGTTTTTCACTTTACGAAATTACGTTTTTTCTGGTTACCCGCCTTAGGTAAAGGCAAAATAGAAGAGGTCGTGCCAGACATGGCACCAAGCTGCAATGGCAAACCCATGTTCAAGGTACAGCCAGCTGATGAACAGGGCAAAAAAGAACCGATAGAACATGGAATACACGGTGAATATGTTACCGTAAGGAGCAAAATAATGACAAAGTGCATAGACCGCTGCTCCAACGAATAAGGCGATAAAAATCCGCAATGCGTTATTTTTGATGTACTTCTTGCCGCGTTCTATTAAAAAGTTGTTCAGGTATTTCCTGAAAATCAGTTCATCAAAAAAACCTGCTCCCAATGCCAGGGCAAAATTTTGTAGGGGATTGGTGAGGAACTTTTGCAAGGTACGGTTAACATCAAATGGCCTTGGCTGGAAAAAATCCTCGTCTAGGAAAGAAGAAACGACATATAGATTAAGGAAAGGCAATAAGAGGTAAAAAACGGCTCCCCATATCAATCCTTGAAAAATGATGCGAACGAACACCCACCAGTCTACCTCAAAGGCTGATTTTAGTGTTTCTGAGTCCAAAGCCGTATCGGGCTTGAGGTATTTTTTTGCGAGGTTATCCGGCCAATCCCTCCACCAAATATCCTTGCTGCGTTTCTTGATCTTTTTGGGAGGGATGCCTTTATTTCTCCAGTAAAAGAATGCTTGGCTTCCTATCACCAAAAACAGAACAATGCTAATCGGCAAGGTGCCGTAGGGAAAGAATTTATAAGCAAAGGCAAACCAAACTTTGTACCCATTATAGACCAACACTTTATTCGTGCCAAAAAGGACCATGAGCACCTGATACAAAAGCAAGAGCAGGCAGGCATGTGTCATCCAGTAAAAGGGATGGCCAGCGGATTTCCCAAAAACTTCTCGTATTTCTTTAACCAGACTCATGTTTATCGAGCTTTCCGGGGAGGTTTACAATGTTCAGTCTTCGGTGTTCAGTAGGTGGGATGATTACCTGATACCTGTTGAGCGAAGCGGGTAAAACTGACCGTTGATAATCGAAACCCATACCCTGCCTTATTTTCCTTCTCTCACATACACCTCACGCAGACGTCCGTGGCGTCCTTGAATGCTCAGGATCATGGTATCCTCCCCCAGTTTTTCAATTTTATATCGGTATTGGTAGGCATCCAGGCTTTTTGGCACAAGGGTATCAGCTATTGAATTTTCAATCAGTGCGATTGCAGACTCGTCTTTTTTCAAAAAGTACTTCCCTACCCGGTCGTTCTCCTGGTCCCACTGGTGGTAGGTACCGTCATCATGCAATTGTAGGTACTTGGTTTCCGCAGAACGATCTCGTGCGTTCCCAGTGTAAGGGTCCAGCGTGCTGACCAGTTTCCAACGAATGCTGTCCAATTGCTTTCCAAATAGCAAAGACGTAGCAGCTTTCCTGGTTTTCATGGGATAATTGGCCTTTTTGTCGGAACAGCTTTCTGCGCTTGAGAGAAAAAAGACGATAGATAAACCCAAAGGAAATAGGAGGGAACGCATCATATACCTAATTTTTGCCTCCAATGTAATCAAACTCCATGAAAATCTTATATATCCACGGCCTGGATAGTTCTCCAACTCCGGAAAAATTGCAAATCATCAGAAATTATGGCCATGAGGTCTGCGCCTTGCACCTCAATTACCGGGAGGAACCTGAGTGCTATAATATTCTGTTGAAATTCGCTCAGGATGAACAGGCGCAAGGAATCGTAGGCAGTTCGTTTGGCGGATTTCTGGGATTTTGGATTGCAGAAACCCTAGGGCTTCCCTGTTTGCTCTTTAACCCGGCCCTGTACTTTGACAACATTCCCCTTACCTTCGATAAAAACGTTGCCAATTGCCCTGCTCGGTTTGTGGTACTCGGCGACCAGGATGAGCGGGTAGATCCCAATTTAAATTGGACATTTCTTAAAGAGGTGGAACGCCCGTCCTGTCACCAGCGGGTCACCCGCTGCCAATGGCTGGCTCACCAAATTGACCTGGAGACCTTTGATGAGTCAGTGAGATGGGCATTGCCGGGGTTTGCTACCTCGCCCAATAACCCTACGGATGCTCAATAGCTAAAATTCTCCATTTTTGTATCATCAATGGGCGTAAGTTGCCGGAAGACCGTTTTTACATAATCCTCAAACTCGTTTTGCTCTATCCCCAGTTTCCTTTCCAACAGAACAAAATAATCAGCCTCTGTTCGTCCCCCTTGTAATGCATCAAATATGCCTTCCATTCCTTCTTTATCGATGATCTTTTGGCAGATCAAGGCACCGATTGCGTACCTGAAGTCTGTGATATACTCGCCATTGGGAACATAGGCTTCCAGTTTCGATAGTTCACTCATGTCATAATCCGGATGTTCAACCAAAAATCGCCGGACTTTTTCCCAGTGCCATTCTATTTTATACCCCGTGCTTCCGCCCAACAGAGCAGCTATTCCTTCATCGATCCATGAATGGTACTGCCCGGGATATTTTGCATGGGTGTACATATGCACCACTTCGTGGGGGTAATATTCGGAACCATTGCCTGCGTAAATGATGCTGTTGTACACATCTGCCATTCCCCCAGAAGCGACAGGTTGATAGCTATACTCAAAAAGATGCAAGCCGAAAATATCTGCTAAATCTCTCGTGTTATTGGCTACCACATAATCAAATTGAAGCGGCGGCAGGTCAAATAATTCAGCCATTTCCTCATTAAATTTATCCATTTTCAGCGCATTGGCTTCATTAAAGTGATGCGCTGGATGGATCAAATAGCTTAATCTGCCTACTTTTCGGACCCCGATTTTTTCCTTGTAATATTGGGTGCTGCTGTAAAATTGGTAGCTGTCTTTCTCCTTCTTTACATATACCGATACAATAAATTTAATGTCGACCAAACCAGGGTTTTGCCTGTTCTTTTGGGTGAATACCGTTTTTAATAAGTAGAAATCATGCTCAACTGGCACTATGCCAATGAAGGAACATTGGATGTTACCTCCCTCCTGTAACAACCCTCTCATGTACATCAAAAACGAAACATATCCCATCTCTGGATAGGCATACAATTCATGGTTCCAATGTGGTTGATCCCTGCGTAGGTAGGCATTTTCGTTGAGGTAGCTTTCCCATTTTCCTCGTATCTCAATGAAATAGGGTTCCTCGCTATTTTTCACATTTTCATTTACCGTATACTTGATTAGGGTATCCGAACCTACAGAACGTTGCGCAAAACATTTAGGTGAGCATATAGCAGCATAAAGTGCCATTATCAGGGCGTATTTCATGGCATTGGGGTTTAGAATTTGTACCTACAACCTCCCGGAATAAGGTCATTTTGCTGTTTCTTTGAGACGCCCTTTAACTTGAAAAACGACTGATTTCCCCCTCGGGTTGCAACCTATCGGGGAGTTGGTCCTCCTCTTTCCACAAAATCTAATATTGTTTGAATCACCTCCTCTGCCTGTTCTTCATGCGGAAGCAACGAGGCATTTTGTATTGCTTTGAATTCAACTTCACAGGCAAACTGAGGGACCATCTCTCTTCCTAATCGAATGGGAAATGTCCGGTCTTGTGTTCCCCAAAGCAGTAAGGTTCTGGCCTTGATTTTTCTATGCAGGTGTTCAAATTCATCCACCAATTTCCAGTCAATTCCCTTTAGGTATCGGAAGGCCCCGGTTGTCTTCTGGTTTGATCTGATAACGGCATCGATATACGGCAATATATTTGATGCAATTTTTAGTTTAGATTTATCGGCATAAAACTCTCGAAATCCCATTGGGGATTGTAGGAACCAATTTTGCTGGAGAAGCAACCTGATGACTTGTGGCACCCCTGGCAACAGCCCAATCTTCTGATAAAACGGGATCCAAGGTGGCCTATGATGGGGAATCTCCGTATTGAGCAGGATTAAATTCTCAACACACTGGCGGTGGTTAATGGCAATGGCTCTGGCAATGGTTGCACCAGAATCATGAGCAACCAGGCTATACGTTGCAATGCCTAACTCGTCTAGCAGGCTGGTAACATATCCTGCTTGTCCCTTGGTGCTGAAGTCAGACGTATCTGTCCATTTGCTATCCCCAAGACCGGGCAGGTCAAGTATATGGCAAGTGAAATGACCCGAAAGTTTGGGGATGAGTTTTCTCCAGGTATATCCATGGGTGGGAAAGCCATGTAGGAACACCAAATCCTTCCCCTGCCCTATCTGCCTCAGTCCAACCGAAATATCTCCTATTTGCACCTCGCGAAGCTCCAGGTTCTTATAAAGGTCAGTTGCTTCCATTTTGCTTCAGTTGCTCCTGCTAGTTACGGTTCCATTCATGCGCTAAAGTTGATGCGAATGCCAGTGCTTACCTTAAGCTTGATAGCTTTTCCATAAACACCTCTTTTTCATCAATGAAAAATGAAATGGAGTCAAAGGTTTTGTTGATGCCGTAGACCTTATGCAAAGTCTGTTGGCTGCTCAGGTAGAGGGTGAGGTTATTCGAGTCAATTAATTCAAAAGGAGAAAGGAAAGTATGGCCTTTGTCAGGCCTAACCTGGTCACCATAAGGTTCTATTTTTGCTATTGAGGAAAGAGGAATGGTAGCCTGGCACCCAAATCCATACCTTAGGATCAGTTTCTTCGATTCAGGGTCAATCAAAATGGGCCTGCGATTCATGGACCTCAGAATGGCCATAACCTGCAGCATCGTGTACGTTCCCAATAGGCTCAGCGTCCAGGCAACTTCTGTCTGCCATTTTGCTACCAGCACATGAACCACAAATGTTTCAAACACGAGAAGGAAAAGAAGGGCAGCCACAATCATTTTGATGCCACTCTTTTTGTAATATGTGAATTCTACCCCTGTTTTCGTCTGTTTCTTCGGCCTGCTGAATAAATAGTACGCCACAGCAAGTTCGGTCGCTAACACCCTCCCGATGCGATTGGGAAAAACCTTCTGGCAAGCAGTCAACAATTTATCATAAAAATCAGCCTCTTGTACCTGTCTCAGGGATCGGTTTAACACCCACATGCTATACCCCACTTTTCCGATAATTGCAGCCTCCAAAATAGGCAGACCAATGTAGGTCAACTTTGTCAGCGGTTGCTGGTGTTCAGCTGGGATAATCACATGTGCCAAGGCAATGCCCCCGAGCAGCACATAGATCAGTGAAAAATGGGGGATATTACTTTTCCTGATGGCGATGAAATACAGGAATGGAACCGTAATCAGGAGGTCAAGCAAAATGCCCCAAGACAATTGGCTTGGAGCAGCCTGAAAAACCGTTGTGGTAGGAAGGAATGCCAAAAACGAGATCACCAAAGGGAGCAATACAATTGCGACAGGCTTTAGCTGAATCGTTCTCGTCATACGGGTGATTTAGGGTGAGAGGCTATAAATATACGCCATTCCCCACATTGCAATCAATTGTCCTATGCGAAGAAATGCAAGGAAAAGCTTCTTCAGCAAGTTGGGAAAACGGATCATTGAACCCCTCGAAGAGATCAAATGTCTGGTGGTTAATCAAGCGTGATCCTCACCACTGTTACCTCCCCCTCCTTCACTTGAATGGCTGCATCTTCAAAAGCAGGCGGATCACCGTACCGTTTTCCTACGCCTTCGTCAACTCAAACACGGTAATCTCGGGATAGATCCCCACCCGGCCAGAAAAGCCGATAAAGCCAAAGCCTCGGTTGACGTAGAGGTATTGTTCCCCTTTTTCGTAGAGGCCTGCCCATTGTTTATACACATACTGGACCGGGCTCCATTTGAAGCCGGGAATTTCCACGCCAAATTGCATGCCGTGGGTGTGGCCGGAGAACATCGCATTGATATCGGGATATTCAGGGCGTACTTGGGCATCCCAATGAGAAGGGTCATGGGAAAGTAGGAGTTTCACACGGGCGTTCTCGGTACCTTGAACCGCTTCTGCCATGCGACCATATTTAGGAAAACGGGCCTTGGCACCCCAGTTCTCCACGCCGATGATCGCCAATTCATCTTCCCCTCGTTTTACCAGATGATTTTGGTTTTTGAGCAGGTTCCAGCCCAGTTCTCCGTGCTTGTCAAGCACCTTCTGGAAGTGGGCGGCCTTTTCTGCGGGACTGTCCCAAGGCAGGTAATCGCCATAATCGTGGTTCCCCAGCACTGAAAAAACACCTTCCTTAGCCGTAAGTTGGCTGTAAATGTCTTCAAATCCCTGGACCTCATCGATATGATTGTTGACCAAATCACCTGTGAAGAAGATCGCATCTGATTGCTGGGCATTCACCAAGTTGATACCGCGTTGGACGGCTTCTTTATTGTCGAAACTGCCCGTGTGGATGTCCGATATCTGGGTGATGGTAAATCCTTCAAAGGCGGCAGGCAGGTCTTTGATGGCCAATTGTACTTTGCGAACGGTGTAATCATACTTTCCTTTTACAATGCCATACACCATGGCCCCAAAAGGAATACTTGCCAGCGCAAGGGCACTTTTACTCAGGAATTGCGCCCGACTAATGTTGGTACCATTGGGATCAATGGGCGATTGAGGTCCCGAGAGTTTCATCCATGCCCAACGAACCAGCCTCGTCCCATCTTCGGCCAGTAGAATGATGGCAATGATGAGTTTCGGTAGAAACAGGGCAAACAGCAGGCTGGAAAACAGATATGCTGCACTCCTTGGCATTACCAAGCCAGAGCGATAGGCGACAAAAAAGGCAATAAAGCCGCCGTATAGCGCAAAATGTGTCCAGGTGTAGGCCTTCTTTAGCCATCTAACTTCCGGAAAAGCTGTTCTAAGGGCCTGCAATGCATAATAATCCACCAGGGCGATAAGCCCGATGAATAGTGCGAAAAAGAGGAATGACCGCATGAAATAGGAAGTATGTTGGTTGTGAGGGGGTAAAGGTCGTTTTGCTTAACGGATTCAGCTATAATTGGTTTGGGCATACAGCCCCATTTTTTTTCCGGTATCCAGCAGGGTGGCTACCGCCTGCTTCCCAACGGGTCCCAATTCGACAGAATATTGGTTTACATACAGGTCAATATGGGCCTTCATTACTGTATCCTCCATTTCCTGAGCATGGGAGCGAACGTAAGCCTGAGAATCGGTGGGGTGCTTAAACGCATGGACCACGCTTTGGCGCATGAGTTCATTGAGATGGGCAATACGTGCTGCTCCGAGTCGTTTATGCGCCAGAATTGCCCCAAGCGGAATCGGCAGGGAGGTTTGGGCTTCCCAATATTCCCCCAGGTCCTGAATCAGCCGAAGACCATGGTTCTGGTAGGTAAACCGATTTTCATGAATGATCACGCCAGCAGCAATTTCTCCACTGACCAAGGCAGGCATGATTTCATGGAAGATGTATTCCTTCTTGTGGGTGAGCTGAGGCGCGAAATATCCTAGCAAGAGGTTGGCAGTGGTATTGGCACCTGGAATCCCTACCGGAAGGTTCTTTTCGATAATTTCTGCTACCGAGATGTCATCTTTGCTAATGAGCAAGGGACCGCAATTATGCCCTAACGCGCTGCCTGAATCCAGCAACTGGTAGGTATCTCTCAAATGGCCATAGGTGTTATAGGACACCTTTACCATGTCCAATTCCTCCTTCATCGCCAATTGGTTCAGGTGGAAAATATCCGCCAAATGGGGCTCAAATTCGAGGTCTTCCGTAGGAATTCGCCCATGTACCAGTGCATCAAACATGAACGTGTCATTGGGGCAGGTGCTAAATCCGAGTTTTATCTTCATTTCTACTCCAAAGAAATATAATTTGGAACAATCCTATTGCTTGTCCTTTATGAAACTGGTATCCATAACGATTTTTGTCAGCATTTGGTTAACCTCCTTCTCGCTCATGGCACAGACTGTCGTAATCGCCCATCGGGGTGCGTCTGGAACCGCTCCCGAAAATACCCTTTCTGCAGTGAAACGCGCCCTGGAAATGGGAGCGGATCAAATTGAAATTGATGTACACCTTTCCAAGGATGGTGAAGTGATCGTGATCCATGACCCTACCCTGGAACGTACCACCACCGGGACGGGCACCGTGGAAGAACACACCCTTCAGGAGCTAAAAAAACTGGATGCTGGCACTTGGTTTTCAGAGAAATTCACAGGGGAACCCATCCCTACCTTAGAAGAAGTGCTGGACATGATTGATGGAAAGGCAGTTTTGCTCATCGAGATCAAGCACGGCAAGCAGCATTTGTATGAAGGCATTTCCCAAAAGGTAATTGAGCGGGTGCGGAAAAAAAAGGCAGCATCCTGGGTGATTATCCAAAGCTTCGAGACGGAAGTCGTGGAGGAATGCATTGAGCTAGCCCCTGACCTGGAGGTCCACAAACTCATTGTGACAAATATCCCCCTGTTACCGCTTTATACTGATGGGAAACTCCGGTTTGGCAGCCCCTTTTCTTTTAAAGGGATCAAAGGACTGAATCCTTACCACAAGACCTTAAGCAAACGGTTCGTTCGGAAGGCCCACAAAAAGGGCTGGAAGGTATTTACCTACACCGTCAATGAAGAAAAAGCGATCCAAAGATGCCGTGAACTAGGCGTAGATGGGATCATCACGAATTTTCCTGAGCGGGTGAAGCGGTGATTACTTCCGAAAATACTTCATTGGCACCACCAGCATCCCAAAATTCTCACTGTCCTTCCGGTGGCGGTTTTTGTGATGGATTTTATGAGCACGACGCACGCCTCTCGCATAGGAGTTGTCAATATTTCTCAGCCACTTGATTCTTTGGTGAATAAAGATGTCATGGACGATAAAATAAACCGTCCCATAGGCCGCAATCCCAATTCCTATTGGCGCACATGCCCAATACACCTCTGGATCAGGCAGAATAATGAGCGCAGCACTCAGCAATCCATAAAATAGGAAAAATACGTCATTTCGTTCCCACCAATGGTCGTGATCTTTTTGGTGATGGTCACGGTGAAGGTTCCACAGGATGCCGTGCATCACATATTTGTGGATAAACCAGGCCATGAATTCCATGAAAAAGAAAGTTGCGAGAAAAACCCCAGATTTTGCCAGCATATACAAGGTGACGAATTACGATTGAACAACTGTAAACTTCCCAGTGAAGAAGATAACTGAAATGTACTACAGTTGTTCTACATCCACAATCTGAATGACGTGATTATCACCTGATGATGGTAATGGTACCTTCCTCCGATTTCTCTAATCCATTTCTGCCCAAAGCTTTAAGTCGGTATACATACACGCCCTCCGGTACGGCCCGTCCCTGAAAAGTGCCATCCCAACTGAAATTTGGGTTATCTGTGAAGAAAATCCGCCTTCCCCAGCGATTAAAGATACTTAGGTCAATCGATTGTAACCCATACGAAGGCATCAACAGGAAATCGTTGGCGCCATCGCCATTGGGGGAGAAGGCTGTCGGCATGAGGTAATGTTGCAGGTCAACAAAAAACGTATAGCTCGTCCTGTCAGAACAACCCAGGAAGTTGGTCGCTACAAGTGTTACGGTGTAGGTTCCAGAATCACTATATCCCCGATAAGGATTCACATCCCGTACGGAAGGAGACCCATCACCGAAGTTCCATTCATAGGTTTGGGCAAATTGAGAGGTGTTCTCAAATTGAATCCGTACGGGCGCATAGAAGGGCGTTCTGCTCAGGCTAAAAGCAGCAATCGGATTTTTCACGATCTCCACCGTAAAAAACTCCGGCCCTACTTCGCAAGGCCCATTGGTCCCAGTTACACTATAGGTAGTCGTTTCCGAGGGTCTTACCGAAATGGTACGCGACTGCTCCCCTGTACTCCATAGCACCTGAGCGGAGGTATTCACAGAAAGTTCCACAGATTGCCCTTCGCATACAGGGCCGCCACCGGTGATATTCAGGTTGGGAGGCTGAAATACATCGACAAATTGCTGCACCCGGGTATCTGGGCAAGGAGCAGGATTGGGTATCAATAACTCAATGGTCTGGTCTTCCGTGGGACGAATCCTGAGAAAGGGCGAAGTTTCCCCTGTGTTCCATGAAAAAATAGGCGCATCTGTCACTGCACGAAAGACCAGTGGATCTCCTGCGCAAGACCGGGTCGGTCCCTGGATAGATGCCGTAAAAGCAGGAATTACATTTATCCTTCGGGTAAGGGTATCCGTGCACAAACTGTCCTTGTTACCAATCAGCAGGAGCACAGTCGTATCTTCCGGTGCAAAGGAGATACTGGGATTATCCGCATCCAGGCTTGTAACCGGAGTGGCAAGCCAGGTAAATGTTTGGGCACCAGAAGCGTTTGCGGCCACTTCTTCCCCCCTGCAAATGGTGGTATCTTTGGGCAGGTCTACCTGAAGGGAAACGTTTTGTGAAACTGAAACTCGAATAGAATCCCGGCTGTTGCAGCCGGCCGGGTTTTCTGCATTCAGGTAGTAAGTGATAGAAGAAGTTGGATAGGCCAATGTCTGAACAGAGTCCAGCTCATCGAGTCCAGGGGCGGGGTCCCAGAAAATGTCTGGCCCGGAAGCCGATGCAGCCAGGAGCACCGTGTCTCCCTGGCAAATGGTGGTGTCTCCACCCGCTGCTGTTTCCGCAGGATCATACACTGTGATGGTTGCGGTAAGGGTGTCAGAAAAGTTGCAGCTGGTGGTATCTTCCAGCACCAGGGTTACTTCGTAAACCCCTCCCCGTGTGAACGTGTGTACAGGTTCACGCTGTCGCAGGGTGTCGCCATCTCCAAAATCCCAGAGGTAGCGGGTATTAGGCGTCCCCGTGCTGAAATTATTGAAATTCACCGTTAGCGGCGCACATCCCAGTTCCAGCAGGTCTCCAAGTGAGTCCTGGGGGATGAATTGTGCCTTCACACTGGGCAGCTGAAAATCTATTTTGAACAACAGCATGTTGCAGCCTCCCCCAGACTGATTGGTTCGACTGTAAGCCGTGGGCGTGGTAAAATACCCTGAAAGGCCATTGCAACTGGCACATACGGCCTGATAGACCACGCCACGGGGGTCAAACCTGCTGGTTCCCCCGTCAACATGCTCACCTGATCCTAGACCACTGTTGTCCCCAAAATAGGTCGCAAATACCAAGCTGTCCATGTCGCGTTCATAGGCAGCCAGGTAGAAATAGGAGCCATCTGTACTGTCCTGCAATGCATCAGGCGTGAGGGGTAAAAATTGGGATTGGTTCCGCTGAAGGTTCCCCCATCCAGAAATGTAAATCCGGCCACATTCATCCACCAAAAAGGCGGTTGGGGAAATATCTGGTCCAGTATGTCCCCCAGATCCAACCAATGTTGACCAGTACAAGGTTCTGAAGTCCGAGTTGAGCTTCATGATGAACTGGTGGCCATTGGGCACCCCATAAACGCCGCCTGCAATGGGGAAATTCCCATAGGTCTGCCCGAACAGGTAGACATCTTCATTGTCATCGACTTCTACAAAATAGGATTGCTCATAATCAGGTGTTCCAAACAAGGTGCTCGAACGAATGCGCGAGGCAGCGAGGTCAATTCTGGCAACAAACGCGTCTACGTCTCCCTGGAAAGGAGTGCCCATTACCCCATTGGCAATGGGGAAGTTGGGGCTGGCAGTGCCTCCGGTTACATACAGGATATCTCTACCAGCTAAAGCGATTGAATAAGCCGCATCATCTTCCGGACCTCCGAAATAGGAAGACCACAGCAGTTGAGAGAGGTCTTTGTTGAACTTGGCGATACAGGCATCCTGTTTGCCTTGGAAGCTTTGCACGGGAAGGGTGGCAATCGGAAAATCCTGTGAACTCGTGACCGTGGCCAGGTAAATGCTGCCTTCATCATCTACCTGTACATCTCCCCTGGCATCATCCCCGTAGTTTTCCCGAAGGTTATTAAGCTCTCCATCTACATTTGTACCTCCTAAAAAGGTGCTCCCAATAAGTCGAGCACCATCCGGCGAAAACTTGGTTACATATATATCTCCAAATCCATTGTAGGTCGGGTCAAAGGCATTGGCGCTAACGGGAAAATTAGCCGATTCCGTGTAACCAAATACGATCAGCTCATCATTAGGGCTAACGATCAGGCTATGCGGCCGCTCCAGGGAATCTCCTCCGAGATAGGTAGCAAACAGCTGTTGGCTTCCATCCGGGGTATACTTGGAGATCACGATATCGGTTGGCCCTTGACCGAAATTGGTCTGAAACGCTCCGGTGGTAACCGGATAACTCGGGTTAAACACTACCCCTCCCCCATATGCATTCCCATCGTAATCGTAGGTTGCGGTGAATCCCCAATTGTCTCGTGTAGCACCGGAATAGGTGCTAAAAATGACCAGAGGATCAATGACCAGAGGTGAATTCGTGTCATATCCTTCCGGGAATTCAAATCCCAGGTTCCCATCTTCATTGACCTGGAATTGAGAAGGAACCTCGACTTTATTTCCATTAATGAGCTGATAAGCATATGGCTTCATTTCAATGAGTTTCCCGACAGAGGTAACCAACTCCAGGCCTCCATCCTTCAAGGAAATCACCTCATCCAGACCCTCATATTCCCAGCGGATCACATCCGGGTTATTGCCCGGTGCTATCACCCAATCATATTTCAAATTTCCACCCGCTTGGTATACTTTGAGGTCTATTCCCGGGTACATCTCATCGTACAGGACCCCTTCAAAAACAGGGACTTTTGTTACCCACTTTTTCCGGTCCTGCCCCTGAAAGTAATTGTGGTAGAGGTGCTTTTTTCGAATGCCTACGACTGATGGGGCAGGGTTGACCCCCAAAAAGTTTACGCGAAATGCGTGTCCCTTCATATTGGCATTATGCTCAGAACCTTGATGGCTACATCCATGATGCAAACAGCTGGCATGTGGAGGGAATTGATACAAAGCATAGGTCCAACCTTGCGCCTCAAGATATAACTGGCTGTTTCCCTGCAAATAGCGAAAGGAAACAGCAGATGGCCACTGCCCTTGATTCATCACGAATCCCCCAGCACCCAATAAATGAGGACACACAGTAACAAACCAAAACCCCAAAAAAGTCAATCGTAACATCCGATTCATAGAATAAGCCATTATGACTGCACAAAATACACAACGGCTTTTATATATGTGGTAAAAAAGGAGGAGCGGGGTTACACGGTAAAGGGATCAGATGGTTCAGGTTTACTAATTTTTCCTGCTGCCTTTGCCATGTGACCAGCACAATTTCCTTTTCTGCATATGTGCACGATCTGCCCTTTTTTAAAATCAGGATGCCAAAGGGGGCAAGTCCCCTTCGGATACCGGAATGGCCCAGTCTCGTTTTGTGAATAATTTACTGGGATGAATCATATGTATTACTGAAAAGAAATATTGGTGTAAGTCAACTATTGACATAGGTATTTAAAGGGAAAAAGGACTTGTGTACTAGCATTAAGTACATATGTTCAAGGATTGAGAGGTACGAAATTTCGTTAATTTTTTTTCTACTCCTACCTTTCAAGGGTTCTTATCTCCTCTTAGTCAGGGTTATGCTTCATCGTATGATAGCACCTTTATCGCCAGAAGAAACAACCTAAACTGACAATGGAGATAAGTTAAATCTAATCATTACACTCATACTAATTTTTATGAAATGAAAGCATTAGCGCCCCTTCTGTTTTGGGTCCTATCTCTTTTGAGCAGTACCCCGCTTCTTTCCCAAAACTGGGAAGAACAAGCAAAAAGCACCCTACCCCCTGGCTACGGTATTTTCAGTATGTCAATTGTAGATGAAAATATTGTTTGGGCAGTGGCATACGATATAACAGGCGGATCTCCCGTACCGTCTAATCATGTTACCTTGGTTCTCAAAACATTGAATGGAGGTCGATCATGGAGTGTTAACAATGTTACGGAAGCTACCGGTAGAATCAGTTTCGATATTGTGGCATTTGATTCCACAACGGCGTTTATCACCACCCAGGATTTTAACAGTGGACGAGGACGTGGGGTGTTCAAGACTTCAGATGGAGGAGATACCTGGGTGGAAAAATTCCGTGATGTTTCAGGAGGTGTATGGATCAGGTTTTTTGATCGGCAAGAAGGAATTGTGATCAACCGGCAGTTGATAGCAAAAACATTCGATGGAGGAGAAACCTGGCAAGCAATTTCCAACCAAAATTTCCCTACTTTTCAAAGTGATGAATCCACTATTATCGGAACAGGCAATAACTCTTGCGAGGTGGTAGGAGATCACATCTGGTTTGGAACAGATAAAGGTCGTATTTACCGAAGCAAGGATAGGGGCAATACCTGGGAGGCTTTTAGAACCTCCCTAGGAAGTGATGCGCTTATCCTTTCGGTAGCATTCAAGGATACCCTTAACGGCATCATTTCAAATTCTGCAACCCTGCCCAGTACTTTAGCCACCACGAAAGATGGTGGTGAAACCTGGACTACCCGGGCCTCCTTTCCATTATTACCAATTCGAAATTTAGAATTTGTCCCCAACACTGATAGTACATTGGTCGCAACATCTGGCCTCACACAATCTAGGAATAGATTGCTGGCGTTCTCTACAGATTTTGGAGGCAGATGGCAGCTATTTAACAACCTGCTCCCATTTGGAAGCATCGCCTTTATTTCTCCTACCGTTGGCTGGGTTGCCAATCCTCGTGTATTCTTACTTGGAGAAACTGTCATGTACAAATGGAACAGTAACCTTTTTACTACTTCAAATGAAGATCCAGTTTCCAGTTTTGGAAAGATTTATCCAAACCCCTTCTCCGAAGATCTCCATGTTTCAAGTTTAGGGCAAGTTACCTCTTTCAGGCTATTATCGATAGATGGCAAACTCATTCAATCCCAAAACCTGGAAATAAATGAGGAAAGGATCAGTTTTCAACACCTTCAACCTGGCGCCTATATCCTGGAATTGATCATGGATGATGGCACCAGCTTTTCGGAAAGGATCTTCAAGGTAGATTGAGGTCTTTCCCGACAAATACTACTTCTCAGCATCTCTGGCCTCCCGCCATTCCTTAGGCGTAACGCCATATAACTCCCGAAACCTTCTGGTGAAGTAATTGGGGCTTTGGAATCCGGTGGCGTGTGCCACCTCGGAGATGTTGTACTGGGGCTCCTTCAGCAGTTCTGCTGCGTGCTGCAAGCGAATGTGTCGCACAAACTCGGTGGTGCTCATCCCGGTGAGTGCTTTGAGTTTGTTGTGTAATGGGGTGCGTGATAAGTTCAAGGCCATGCCCAAAGCACTTACATCTAGTTTGGGGTCATCGAGGCGTTCTGTTACCACCGCCTTAAACTGTGAGATAAAGGTATCTTCCTGTTCGAAACCTGCAGGTGCTTCTTCTGTCACCTCCACGCCTGAAAGATAGCGCTCCTGTAAGGTCCTGCGAAGTGCTAGCAGGTTATCGATTCTGATCCTGAGCTCTTTTTCATCAAATGGCTTCGTCAGGTAGGCATCAGCCCCCTTTCGTAAGCCTGCCAGCTTTGAATCTGCGTCTGCGCGGGCAGTGAGTAAGATTACCGGAATGTGGCTGGTGGTACGGTCGTGCTTTAGGGCATAGCATAGCTCAAAGCCGTCCTTGCGGGGCATCATCACATCACTGATGACCAAATCTGGAATTAGCTCCAGAGCCTGCTCAATGCCCGCTTGGCCATCCTTGGCCCAGGTAATGCGAAAGTCTCCTTCCAAGCAACTCTGGATGTACTGAGCCACATCGGCATTGTCTTCTACCACGAGGATATGAGGGGCACCTGTCGCTATCGGTGCGCTGCTTGGTTGTATGGCCGTTGGCTCCACCAGCGGCGTAAAAGCGGGAGCATCAACTGCTACTTCCTCCACCACTTTTAGGGGCAGGGAAACCCTGAAGGTACTTCCTTGATTTAGCCGACTCTCTACGGTGATTTTACCCCCCATTACCTGGACCAGTTCCCGGGTGAGAGCGAGTCCAACCCCGGTACCTTCTCCTCCTCGGGTATCCGAGCTGTCAACTTGATAGAAACGGTCAAAGATGTGGGGCAGGTCTTCTGCAGCGATACCTTGGCCGGTATCTTGTACGGTGATCTGGAGCTGATTTCTACTTCGGTGAGTTTCGACACTGACCTGGCCACCCTCCGGGGTGAATTTGATGGCATTAGTCATCAGGTTGGACAGAATATCCGTCAATCGGTCCGGATCTACCTCAACAATGAGGTCTTCCAGGGTGGAATGGTGCTGTAAATCCAATTGGCATGTTTCGGCATAGGACTCAAAAGATTCGATCAGGTACGCCAGGAAAGGATTGATCTCTATGGCCTGGGTGTTGAGGCTGAGGTGACCGGATTCAAGCTTGGCCAAGTCGAGTAGTTGATTAACCAGTCGAAGGAGTTGCTGACTGTTGCGGCGGATCATGCTGATGCCATTTTCCAGGAAACGGTCTGGACGTTCGGCCACCTTATCGGCCATGCCCTGAATCACCGTCAGGGGGGTACGAAATTCGTGGGTGATGTTGGTGTACAGGCGAGTTTTGACGTGGTCTAGTTCGGCAAGGCGGGTAGCTTCCGCTTCCGCCAGCCTGCGAGAGAGCTGGAATCGGTAGAACCCATAAGCGGCAGCAATGGCCAATAGCAGGTAGGCAATTCGGGCAGACCAGCTCCACCACCAGGGCTGGAGAATGGTCACATTCAGGCTAATGGGATCACTCCAGAACCCATCCGCATTCATGGCCTTAACGGAGAAGGTGTAACTACCGGGAGCAAGGTCAAAGAAGCTGGCCTCACGCTTTTCCCCGGCATCAATCCAGCTTTCATTGCTGGAACCTTCCATTCGGTACTGGTAACGAACCCCTTCAGGATAGTTAAACTGAATGCCGCGGTAACGGAT
>JBCDIQ010000061.1:0-19539 GCA_039024295.1 Bacteroidota bacterium
GGCGAAGCTTCACGCTCGTTTAGAGCTAAAAATCCAGAATAAAACCTTCTACCGATTAAGCCTCCGAAAGCGAAATGAATTGGTAGGTAAAGTCCGAAAATGCTATGTACAGCTATCCAAAGCAGGAATATCGCTTAAGAAAACTGCTCTGGCAGGATCAATGGCTTTAGCGCTCGTGTTGGGAAGTACGGCAAATGCTCAGTTTGTGGAGCAAATGGGAATGGCGAATCCGTTTAATAATATCAACACAGGTGATGTGTTAGTCCCTGTTTTCGCGGATATCGATGGAGATGGAGACTTGGACATGGTTACGAAATTTGACGACAGCAATACCTACCTTACCACCTACAAATACTTCGAGAATACCGGTACCAGTTCCAGCCCTAATTTCGTCGAACAAATGGGAGCGAATAATCCCTTTGGTGGCTTTTCATTTGGTTCTACCGCTTCCATGCAAACAGAGAGTAAAAATATCTCTTTGGTTGACATTGATGGGGATGGGGATCTGGATATATTTTTTGGAGGTACGTATGAAGATGTCACCTATTATGAAAATACAGGTTCTGTAACAAGCCCAATTTTCACCCAACGTACAGGAGCTGCCAATCCATTTGATGGGGAAACGTTCGGATATGGCCAGGTAGTGACCTTTGCAGACATGGATGGGGACGGTGATGTTGATGCATTCATTGGAGATTACTACGGCAACATTTTTTATTACGAAAATACAGGGACCGCCAGCAGCTCAACTTTCACCCAACGTACAGGCACGGCCAACCCACTTGATGCAGTGAGCTTTTATCAGTATTCGGCCGTGGCCATTGTCGATTTGGATCAAGATGGGGATATCGATTGTTATGCGGGTGGTGTAAATACCGGCTATAGCATTGCAGTGGAATACTACCTGAACACAGGTACGCCTACAAGTCCAACGCTGGTTAGGCAAACACCTGCGAATGATCCGCTTGATGGATTAAATGTCGGGGATTCCGGGTTTCCATTTTTTGTGGATTTAGATGGAGATGGCGACCAGGATGTGTGCTTTACCCAGCTGGATGGAACTACAAAATATTTTCGAAATGATGCCTCGGCAATGAGCATTTTCGGTGCTCAAAACAATGACACCAACGATCATCTGAGTGACTTCTACCCCAATCCAAGTCAGCAAAGCTTTGTGAACTTGAATTACACCGCAGAAGAGATTGGGCTAATCGAAGTATCCGTGTTTGATCGTGCCGGCAAGTTACTGAATACCCAGACTCGTCAGGTCCTTTTGGGCAAGAATCAGCTAAGCTTTGATTTCTCCACCCTTTCCACCGGACTGTACCTGGTGCGCTTCGAAGAAGCTGACAAGGCTGCCTTTCGGAAACTGGTGATCGAGTAGAAGATTTAGTTTCCACGATTGAACATGTGTGGCAGGCCTTTTTTGCTGTAAAAAGACAGGTTGCCAGACCTAAGCGGTACCATTCAGGCATTTACCGTATTTTTTTTGAATAAATAGGAACCTTTTGCCACAGATAGGTTTTACCTAAAATACCTGATTTAACATTATATCTATGCAGCATTTTCACCCTTCGAACTCAAGTCTGACCCAAAGAAGCCTGGTAAAAAAGTGGGGGAAACTTCACGCCCGCCTGGAACGAAAACTCCAAAACAAAACTTTCTACCAGTTAAGCACTCGGAAGCAGCGGCAACTGGTAGACAGGCTCAGTAAATGCTATGCCCAACTGGTCAAAGTAGGTATCTCCCTAAAGTATACAGCAGTGGCAGGTTCCATGGCATTGGCACTGTTAATGGGGAGCAAGTCTCATGCTCAAACATTCGTGGAGCAAACGGGGGCTAATAACCCCTTGAATGCAGTGGACTTACGAGCAGCTGGTCTTGCCAGCTTTGTTGATATCGATGGAGATGGCGATTTAGACATGTTCGCAGAAGTATACGATACGATTACTTTCATAAACTCCGTCGCATATTTCCAAAATACCGGAAGCCGTACAAGTCCAGTCTTTATTGAACAAACAGGTGCAAATAACCCCCTTAATGGGATTTCATCCGATTACTTACTCCTCCATGAATTTGTGGATATTGATGGCGATGGCGATCTGGATGTGTTTTTGAATGGAATAGATGGAACTACCTATGGTTTTATCCTCCAGTACTACCAAAATACCGGCAGTGCAACCAGTCCCACCTTCACGAAGCAGCCAGGGACAAACAATCCGCTTGAAGGATTAAAGAATGCAAACTATTTCAAACAGGCGTTTGTCGACCTTGACGGGGATGGAGATCTGGATGCGCTTTTTGGGGACGCAGAGGTAACCACCAATGACGGGATCGTCGACTACTATGAAAATACGGGAACGAGCAACAGCCCGGCTTTCACTCGGCGAACCGGCATGGGCAGTCCGTTTGACGGTATAACTACCAGCGAATATGGACCGTTTATGGCCCCTATAGATCTGGACATGGATGGAGACACAGATTTCTTTTTTACGTTTTATGATAATGCGAGCAACAGTGTAGCGATGGAGTATTACCTGAACACCGGTAGTACGATGAATCCCTCCTTTGCCAAACAGGCATCAACCACTAACCCCTTTAATAGCCTAAACGTTGGTGAAGTTCCAGTTCCTTTTTTCGCAGATATAGATGGGGATGGAGACATGGATGCATTCTTTTCCCAGTATGATGGAACCTTCAAATATTTTCGAAATGAAGGCGGCTCAATGGGTATTTTTGATGCTCAAGGAAATGAAACCAACGATCGCCTAGGCGACCTCTACCCCAATCCTAGCCAGGACGGCCTCGTGAACCTGAATTACACCGCAACAGAATTGGGGCAAATCGAAGTATCTGTGTTTGACCGTGCTGGCAAAATGCTGGATACCCATATCCGTCAGGTCCTTGTTGGTAAGAATCAGCTAAGCTTTGATTTCACCAGCCTTTCCACAGGGCTATACCTCATACGCTTCGAAGAAGATGGCAAGGCTGCCTTTCGGAAACTGGTGATTGAATAAACCTACTTTGAGTTATACACTAGACCGCGGGATTTCGAAGGAAAATGCTGCGGCTTTTTATTATACCCTTGAAAATATGCAATTCGCCTGCTTGTTACAGGTGAAAAACCACTAACTTAATGGTAAATTGAGCAAATGGATAGGGCTTTTGTTGGTCTGCTTGTACTGTTATGGGTAAGTTGTGGCTCTCCAGAGCCTTCAGAACCAGTTCAGTCACCACTAGATACAATTACCACTCCTCCACCTAGTCAAATACTCCGCCTTGACAATCCTGGAACCTTCACAGAGGTATCCTATCACCCCAATGGAAAAATTGCTGCCATCACAAAACAAGGTTATGTCAATAGCTGCTCAGCACCGGTTGGGACTCATTATTTTTTCAGCAAGACGGGTAAGCTTGAGCAAGAGGTAACATATGACCACTGGATACTATCGCCCGACGAAGGGTGTCATTCTTCTGTGATACAAGAATTATATATTCATACGTTTCATGCCAATGGGCAGCTCAAATCACAATACCAGTTACAAAGCTGCTACGAATGTGAGGAGACGAAATTTGGCCTGTGGATGACCTATGATGAAGCAGGAAACGTACTTTCAGAGGAATTCTTTGAGAAAGAATACCGGGAAGATAAGTGAATAGTAACCATGAGTGCCACGCTCTTTACAAACGCTTATCGTTTTTCTTTTTCTCCTGCTTTTTCTTCTCCGGATCAGGAAACACCAACTGCGTACTCGAATAACTTGTGCCAAAGGTGAGGTTGGCATTGTACACTTGGGAAATCGCATTTAGCAATTGATCTTCAGACAATTCCTCTAGGGGGTGAATGAATGCAGACCACAATAAGCCATTGGAGACCGCGTACCGTGCATCCAGGGCAGAGTGAAAATTGGCTGACATAGCTGCTTTGAATTGCTCATCTGAGACATCCTTCATTTCACGTACAGGAGAGATGATCCGCATTCGGTTATTGGCTTCATCGGTGAGGCACAACATCGGCATCCCCCTGACTGTGAACTCCCATGCTCCCGGTTGACCTGAGACGGTATCTGAAATTGACTGAAGAATCTTACCGAGGGCATCATTGTCCATTTTTTGGGCATGCCCCATCGTAGGAATAAGGATCAACAGAATACATACATATTTTACGTTAGTCATAAGTCCTCATGTTGAAGGTGGTACTTTTCAGTACGAATATAAGCGCGATCTGGTAGGTCTCAATTAGAAGAAATCTTTTCCCTACAAAAGCCAGAGTCCAGAAATCAGCTGGACTTTTTATCAAAATCTTAACTCTTGAAGCCTCCTCGAAACAGATTATATCGTTAGAAAAAGTAGAGATAAAGTGAGCTGCACCAGCCTGGCAACATAGCCCATAACTTTCTCTCAAGGATACAACGCAAAAATAATGTTACCATCTGAAATGATTTATCGTACATTTCAGGCGGAAGGATTTTTAAATTGACCCTAAACAAACAATATTGTTATTTAGTTGAAAATTTCTACCATAATTTTTGCATCATGATTAAATTTTACCCCTACTTTGTTTTAGTTTTTCTTTTTCTGCTTACCGGTTCAATTTCTGCTCAAACCCTGTGGACAGGTCCAAAAAACACGTTTACAAAGGCCAATAATGCAGACCATACCCTGGAGGCAAATCAGGACCGAATCACCTCAAATGTTTGGATTACCCGAAAAACTCAGTGGAGCATTTTCAACATTGCCACAGAGGATTTAACGTCAAAACCTGCCTGTGACAACCCTGCACCTGTAGATACCGAATGGGCATTGGGTACGATTGCAGATGGCATCCAAAACTTGACTTTTGGCGAGTTCCGTAGTCCAGTTTTTACCAACTGTAATGCCAGAACTGCTGTTGCTCAGGATGCTGTCCTGCACCTGATTTCTGAGGATATCTATATCGACATCAAATTTCTGTCATGGACTGCAGGTGGAATGGGAGGCGGATTCAGCTATGAACGCTCTACTGCCGCGCCCATGGTTTCCACGCAGGAAGTTCAGGAAGATGTATTCGTTACCTTATATCCTAACCCTGCTCAGGATGCCCTAAAGCTGGTAGGATTAGAAACGGTAAAGCCACTTGATTACAACATTTATGATGTAACAGGTTCGGTGGTACAAAACGGTACCTTCACTGCAAATGAAACCATCACAATCGAAGCACTCCCTAAGGGGGTTTACTTCTTTAACATTGCCGAATACGGTAGCATGCAGAAGTTTGTAAAGCTTTAAAGATTATTTTGATAATAGGTTATCGGCAACTGCTTTCGGGTGGTTGCTGATTTTTTTATTCCCCAGAAAGGAAAGGCAGTATAGTTTTTAGGCGCAACATTAATCCTTCTTCCATACCACCCTGGTCCAGTTTACCTGCGCCTTATTCGGTAGCAGACTCGGTTGATTCTCCAGCAGCAATAAGCAGGTTAGCCCAAGTTGTTCAGCTTGCTTTATGGTCTGCTGAACATCAATCGGGAACACATGCGTCCCAGCACCTGCAGGGCCATGACGAAGAGATGCCGCAAATATTCCGCTTTTTTTCATCAGTTGGGCTACACGGTTAAGGGCAGTCTGTTGTTCCTCTGGAGCCAAATGGTGCCATACACCAGAAGCCAAAACAAAATCAACCTGTGAAGCATATGCTTTCAAATTATCGAGAGCAGGTAACGAATCATCCATCCAGCTAATAGGTCGGTCGCGGTACATACTTTGACCTGGCACACGAAATTCTTTCAGGGGCTCAACCGCCAGTACCTCATGTCCCATTTCAGCAAGTACAGCTGCATCTCTGCCAATTCCGGCTCCCACATCCAATACCAGACAAGGTGTGGAGGGAATGAAGGGTAAAAAATCGTGATGCAGTTCCGTAAAACGGATACGATGGGTTGATTCGATGAAACGTGAAAGTGCCTTTTCGTACCCTTTTGTTCCAGCGATAAAACTGTTTGCCATTACCAGAGAGTTAATCAGCCATTAATATAAACCTTTTGAGAAGCACGGCTTGCAATAGGGGAAAGGTAAGGGTAATTTTTCTCACAAAATTCAACAATCCCTATGGAAAATGCCTGGCTGAAAAGATGGAACGACCGCTACAGCGAAGCCTCCTACGCTTATGGAGAGGCACCCAATGAATACCTCAAAAATCAGCTCTCCCAACTACCTCCGGGAAGTATTTTATTTGGGGCTGAAGGAGAAGGCAGAAATGCTGTTTTTGCCGCCAAATCTGGTTGGAATGTATCTGCATTTGACATCAGCATTGAGGGAAAAAACAAAGCCGAACAACTCGCGGAAAGGCATGGCGTTTCCCTTGATTATCGGGTCGGAGAATTGCCCAAGCTCGATTTTCACCCTGAGCAGTTTGATGCCATTGCCTTGATTTATGCGCATTTTCCTTCACCAATTATCTCCACTTACCATCAATTGCTGGATACTTTTTTGCGGCCGGGAGGAATGATCATTTTTGAAGCCTTTGGGAAAAACCATTTGCACTATCGTCAGAGGAATGAGAAAGTTGGAGGCCCCCCAAACCTTGAAGCCCTGTTCTCCACCGATCAACTTAAGGCAGACTTCCAACAGTACGAAGCCATTGAGCTGGTAGAGACAGAAGTAGAACTTCACGAAGGCCTGTACCACAATGGACTGGGATCGGTTGTGAGGTTTTTGGGTAAAAAGCTGGGGTAGCTAGTCTCAAAAATTTCCGCTTCCTGGTGATATCAATCGTCCTGGCTTCGACTCTATGTATGGGTGGAAGCCGAAAAGCCCATGAAAACAGAGTAGGCCCTATTGACGATTGACCCCCAAAACATGAAATCACTTATTTACCCCGTTTTTTTGGTCAGCCTGTTTATGGCTGCCCAACAAGTACAAGCACAAGGAGATGTGCGCTTCAGTGGACATGCAGGCGTAGCCTTGCCCAATAGCGAATTTGGAGATGACGATTTTTCCGATGATGATTCAGGCCTAGCAGCACCTGGGCTTACCGTTGGCATCAAACTGACCAAACCGCTCGGAGACAATGGATTTGGCTTGTTTGGTGGCATTGACGTGATGTACAACCCGCTCCAGGCTGATGCACGTGATGATATTGAAGATGCAAATCCTGATACTGATTTCACCTTTTTCCGCTACATCACTGTCCCGCTGTCCGCCGGGTTTGATTATCATTTTGATGCAGGCGATGGGGTGCAACTGTTTGGTCAGGCAGGCATTGCATTCAGCTTTGTAAAGGTGACGAATTTTGTCCGGGACGATGAATTTGAGGAGCTGACCTCCACCCATGAGCTGGCAAATAATGTAGGATTTACGATTGGTGCAGGTGCTGTGATCAATGACCATATAATAGTAGGGTTGAGTCTTTTCAACCTGGGCGATCATGACATTGATGGAGAGACGGAGTCCTCTGAATTCACTGATACCAACGAGTTCGATTTTGAGCAAAGCATCTCAACGCTCAACCTGACGGTTGGCATCATGTTCAATTAATTCCCTGCCATGAAACCTATAACACTCCTGACAGCAGGGCTGTGCATGCTGCTCTGCCTCACTTCTTGTAAAAAAGACGAGGATGACAATCCTTCGCAGAACCCAAACGAAATCATTGATCCTACGGATGCAGCATTACTCGCCCGTGCATTGGAATTCTCAAATTCGAGCAGAAGAAGGGGCGACATGCCTGAAACTACTGGTACTTCTACAGCTCCGGACATTGACAACCTTCAGTTTTTTCTACGTGCTTACAATGGCGAAACCATTCCTGTTGAGATAGAATTTGAGTTGAGCAGTGGTCGAGTCGATGGCTACTACGTAACCGTATCAGGTGCAGACCTTTACTATGAGGTCCCATGGGCAGAAGTGGCCAGCAGGCGGGGCATCCTTAGTATTCCGTTGAACATTCCTTCAAACATTGGAGAAGGAGAGTTTTGCTTGGAGTACGCCATTTTTGATGACCAAAATCGTGTCAGCAATGATTTAACCACCTGTTTTGAGATTCTGAGGGCAGAATCCGGTCTGCTGGAAATAACCATGGAATGGTTCAATGAGGACGATGACCTCAACCTCCACGTAATCGAACCTTCCGGGGACACCCTCAACCTCCGAAACTTGACCTCTAATTCGGGTGCCACCTTCACGGTGGGCCAGGTGATCAACGAAACTCGGCGGGAATCGGCTTATTGGGAGCGTGGAGCTCCTGACGGACAATATCGCCTCCTCGTGGAAAATTTAAGTTCATTTACGTTCCCAAACTTTTTCAACCTATTAATTGAGGGTCGAGGCGTGGATGAATCCTTTGGGCTAACGGTTCCAGAAGGCGCTTTTGAGGAAATAATGACCTTTACCAAATCAGGTGACAATTTCAGCTTCTAATTGCCGCGTATAGGCAAGTTAATGGGTCCCCGGGCAGGTTGTCCGGGGTTTTTATGTTGAGCAAACCAGATTAGCCCGTTTTTCAATTATCCTTTTCAGGGCTTGGCCTATATGATGCCTTTTTTAATGCAGTGCGCACATAGGCTTTTCCCCGGCATATAGCCAAGAGCCGTTCCAAAAATTCTTCGGTAGATTCCTCTTGACTTGGCTGAAAGGTTTCCCCCGTATGAAGACGTTCAGCATGCAAATCAGCTAGATTTGGAGTGATATGTAGCCGAATTTCATCCTGTGATACTGCACTCCCCCTGCTTTCAATGGCCAAACGAAGGAGGTTCTGCTTGCGTTGGTGGTATTCCTGGCCTCGAAAGCGATTCCTGCCCCGCAGTAGCCGTAGCAGACGTACCACTTCTTCCCAACTGGCTTCTGTATCTGGTTGCATACAGGCAAGTAACAAAAATCTCTCATACAGACCGGAGAGCACAGCTTCCTTTTGCCAGCTAACTTTTGTCATCAGACACATCAGGGGAACAGGTTAATTTTAAGTTACCAAAACCACAAACCTCCCAATTTTCCACGTAGATGAGCAGCTTTCGTACACGGCCTCGGTTTCAGCAGGTATTGCCATTGACCTCGGATCAAATCAGCCAACGGCTGCAACGGCGTATCCAAGAAGAAGGTGCTCCCTTTAAGGGTACCTTTATCCGAGACTATGTGGTGCTGCGGGTTCAGGAAGAAGACCGACATTTTTGGTCACCTCAATTGAGCCTGTCTATGGAAGAAGCAGAGGAGGGAGGGACCCTTATTTATGGATTATATGGCCCTAATCCTACCATTTGGGTCCTGATGTTGTTCGGCTATTCGGTCCTGGGCATATTCCTGATGTTTGGTGCTATTATTGGGTTTGCCCAAATGAACCTGGGAAAGGATGCTCCAATCCTGTATGCACTTCCGATATTCATTGCAGGGATCATTGGCCTGTACATGGTTGGACAAACCGGCCAGAAATTAGGGGCAGAGCAAACCTTTGAGCTCAAACAATTCTACGAAGAAACCATTGGGGAACGTACCCATATTTCTTAGGTACTTTTCTAAATACGAGTAGATTTTTAGCGGTAAATTTCAGGAACACCCAAGCAGCATTTCCCTTTCTGGAAGCGTTATTTTTTTAAATTCCCTACATGAAACGACTTTTATGCTTTTCGTTCATCTTTGGGCTGCTGATGAGCTGTTCCACGGATGAGGAACCCTTTTGGCTACAGGAAACCTCCTATGTTCCCATCATCATGAAACGGACAGATATGGAGGCTGCGGTTAGGGTGGGTCCGGCGGAAGCCATTCTCCAGCCCGGGAAAATTTTCACACGAGGAGGATACTTATTTATCAGTGAAAGATACAAAGGTGTCCATCTAATTGATAACCGCAACCCCAAGGAACCTACTCCTGTTTCCTTTATCCGGGTACCGGGATGCTTGGACATTGCGGTCAGGGGCAGCTTCCTCTACCTGGATTCTGGAACTGACTTGCTCACATTTGATATCAGCCAGATAGCCTCCCCTCAGTTGGTGAGCAGGGCAAAAAATGTATTTCCAGGACTTATTCCCCCGGATGGTGGCGTTCTCCCCGCAGAATTTCAGGAAGAAAATCGACCTGAAGGCACCATTATCACCGGCTGGGAACTCGTGGAATAAGGTATCAGAAACTGCCCTAAGAATTATCCTCATGAAAAAAATATACTTCAATCTATTTCTCTTCTTTTTGGTCATTGCAGCCCTGTTTACCAGTCATTGTGAGTCAAATGAACAGGCGTTTGATGTAGGAACAGACGGAATTGGTGGTTCATTAGCAAGGTTTGCTGTGAGCAACAACCACCTCTACACGGTGGATGGTGAATCCTTGAATATTTTTGACTTGTCTCAGCCTGATCGGCCCGAGTTGGTGGGAAATGTATTTGTTGGAACTGCCATTGAAACCATTTTCCCTCGGGACTCCTTTCTCTTCATTGGCTCCCGGCTAGGAATTTACATTTACAGTGTGAGCGAACCTGCCAGTCCCATACAACTCTCCCAGGTGACCCATGTATTTAGCTGTGACCCTGTTGTTGCGGATGATAGCTTTGCCTATGTCACGTTAAGATCAATCGAAAATGTTTGTGGCCAGTTCACTAACCAACTTGACATCATCGACATTAAAGATAAGCGTAACCCTTTTATTCAAATTACCTATCCCATGACTAGCCCACAAGGATTGGGAATAGATAAGAACCGTTTATTTGTGTGCGATGAGGGCCTCAAAATGTTTGATGCGACGAATGTTGACAGCCTGGTTCAACTAGATTACCTAAATATCCAGGTAAGTGATGTGATTCCCCTTGACGGAAATGTAATGGTAATTGGGGATGATGGATTTGCCCAATACAGCTACCTGCGGGACTCCCTAAGCTTACTCAGCGTAATTCCGGTAGAATGAGGAACCTAATCACCCCCCTGCTTTTTCTGGTACACATCAGTTTTTCTTTTGCGCAGGACAGCATTCCCAGTCGGTTGGCCGTTGGGTTTATGCCGCAACAGTTGTTGAACAATGCTGCCAGGCCTGAATTGTTCTATCACTTTCAGTCGGGCCACCGGTTGTTATTGGCCCCGGTGTTTTACTTCGGAGAAACAAATGCATATGCGACCACCCGTTCAGAACGTTTCCGGGAGATGTCTCAGCTCAATGCGCTAGACCAAGTTAGCGGCTTTGGAGGAGAGGTTCAATTCCAGTTTCATTTCGGAAAAACAAATGTACGGCAGTACGTGGCCTTAGGCGTAGGGTATCATTCGATAGGTTTATCCTTTACAGATTTTGATTGGGTAAGCACTATACGTGATGATTTACCGGTGCTTGTGTATAGACTAACCCCTCAGCAAGACCTGATCAGAAGGGTAGAGATTCTGTTATTGGGAGGCATTCACCTCATTGAGGGGGATTACAGCCGGTTTGATCTTTTTGTTGGGCCAGTTTATAAATTCACGGAAATTGAGACCACGTTGGAGGCACCCAGAGACTACGAAAATATGTGGAGAGACCATGGATTTGGAGGATTGGGCATCCGAGGGGGCTTCTCCTTCAGTTTCCTGATTATCTGAGGAAAATTATATATCCAGAGGATAATACAGGTAATTTTACCACACAAAAATGAAAATAAAACACCTGATTATATTTTCATTTAAATAACTTTTTATAATTTACGTCCATGGGACTTATCCGAAAACCCTTTAAAAAAGTAGGAAGCGGCGGCCGAAAAGCTTCACGAGTAGGCATTAACTCAACCCACTTTATCTTTACATTCATGAAGAAGATTACAACATCCCTTTTAATGTTGTGCCTGGCAGCATTTATTGCTGTAGGCTTTACCAGCATTCCTGAGCAGAAAGGATTGCCTGAATCATCTACGGACCAGCTAACTGAGCAATTAGACCTCAGCCAGTTTCCTGATATCACCACTGAAGAATTCCTCGCCCTTACTCCAAAGCAAATTCGCAAGCAGACTGGCGAAAAACTTACCTTGAAGCAAGCGATCGCACTGAAAGCTGCTCAGAAGAAGGTAAAGAAAATGGCTAAGAAAGGAATGGCACCTAACAAGCCTAAGAGCCAACTCATTGCCTTGCTTCTTTGTGGATTCCTTGGGTACTTAGGTGCTCACCGTTTCTATCTTGGATACACAGGTGCAGGTATCGCACAAATTCTTACAGCTGGTGGTTGTGGGATATGGGTACTTATTGATCTTATTCGTCTCATCACTGGAGATCTCTTGCCCAAGGACGGAAGTGCCTATGACCCAGAACTCTAAAAAGAAAAGAGTCAGCCCATTTAGGTCTGCCCCCTGGTTTCCCTACTGGCTAGGAATTAAGTTAGCCGCTTACATCATCATCCCTATGGTATTGTTGATTTTGCCTGGTGACTATTTCGATGATGGAGGGAAAAGCTGGTGCCTTTCAGTGCGCTTATTTGATATCGAATGTTATGGCTGTGGCATGACGCGCGCATGCCAGCATCTGATCCATTTTGATTGGGGAGCTGCCTATTATTATAATCCGCTAAGTTTTGTGGTGATGCCTATCCTGGCCTTTCTTTGGGCTAGAGGATTCTGGAAGGACTTGAAACTCTTCCAAACACTCCGTCACAAAATTTTTGCTTAGGGTAAACTCTTACAAATATTAGCCCGGTTTCTGTGAAACCGGGCTTTTTGCTTTTTATATCTAATCACAAGGGAGGAACACCCACAACTCTGGCCGCCCCACATTGCAATGAACGGCTCGTGAAAGCAAACCAATTCCGGCCCATGAAAGGAACAAGCTATGTCGAGCTACGTGCCACGCTCCCTGACTGGGCTTATTCATGAACAGTTGCTGAATTCTCGATTCAACAGATGGAATAGGGTGAAATATAAATTCGACAATTCGCTTCCTGACAGGCTCATCGTCCTGGAGTTTATCGGTAAAGGAAAAAACTTCCTGAAGTTTGGTCTTTTCGATCCCTTTACCTGCCACCCAATGGTCTACCTCAAATACAGCCCTGCGGCTAAGTTCTGGGAGGAAGCCCAAGATTCCTAAAAATGAAAAAAGCGTAAAGTAAAAAGAGGTGGTAACAACCCCATTCACCGTGGCCACGCCTTCTGGACTCAGCAGGATTGCAAGGGTGAATAATAAGGCATTCCACAGAATAGCCAGCAATACCCCTCGCGTACGACTCCCACTTAAGATGGCACCTACCCGGCGAGCTTTTAGGACATCAAGCATTTCTCCTTTTGTAGACTCTTGCCAATGATTGGGAACCAGGATGGTTTCACGCCTGAGCCCACCTGCAATTCCGCCAGTAAATCCTGGATCAGGCGCATCTACAAATACGAACCGCATCCCTGGGAATTTTAGCCCAATTTTCTCCTTTAACTCTCCCCTTTCAAACAGTGGCGCAATTAAACGGGCAAGCTCATATTGCATCCGGGTCATAAACAGCATGTGAACCACCATTAAGGCGACTGCAGCCCACGTACCCAGGGTTTTTCCTACAACCAATAAAAGATAGGCGGCTAGCAATAAATAACTCGCATGAATTAAGGATGCGCGCAGCCATTTCCCCAGCCATTGTCCAAATGGAGGAACCCGACGCTCGTATTTGTTTGGCAAAACCCATCCTCCCAGCAGGTCTGGAATAAACGTAATCAAGAGGTACGCCCCAAAAAATGCAGCAAGGCCAATCAACTCATGGTACTGTTCAGCTAAGCCTTGAAAGACTGCCCCCCAATTCCAAATAATTCCCGCTAAAGACAGAACTACCCATCCTCCCACTGATGTCATTCCAAGCCAGAGGCGTGTACGCGCATAGGTCATATTTTCTCCTTCTTTTATGTGGGAGTTAACCGCTGGCTGTAAATTTTGTTCTTGTCTTATTCTCCGAACAATTGAGGAGGATTGACCAAAGAATCTGAGTGAGCAGTGAGGCTATCAGCTTGAAGAGGAACGGACTGCCATAAATCTCCTGACACATGCAGGAGGTGCTCCTTGACCTTCAGCTTTGATGGCTGTCCCTGTTTGTTCGATGAGGCAGGCAACATGGTCCACATGAGCCAAATGAGCACACAGCACATCGCTCCGATGGGCAATCGGTAGAGCTGGGAACGGGTTGGTCGAACTCTCATACCATCAATCTCTTGGTAGTGCTTTTTACTTCTTATCTACAAGACGAAATTCCGAGAAGTTTTCCATAACTCACCATCAAAAAAATGTCTTTCAAGGGCAAATTTTTCCATTTCACAGCAAATCGGGCTGTAAAGTCTCCCTTCATATGTATTTATACATGAAGACAATATGTTTTCATGGTTTTGGTGAGTGGCACTTCCGTAGGGAGGTGTCACCATTTTTTTCTACACAGTCAAGTTGAACCTACTTGCCAGTTCCTGTCTGGCTTACTTTTTCCTTAAATTCTTTGAGGTACACATTTACATCTTTGCCAGATTTGTGTACATCGTCCCCAAAAAAGGTAAGTACCCCTAGAAGATCTACCGGCCCCAGGTAGCCTGGGACTGTCGTGAGGCGTTGTAATTTTTCGTCAATAAATACAGTAGAGGGGTAAGACATCTTTCCCTGTAGCATGGTAGCCGCCAGCTCGTGGTATCCTCTACGGCCATTCGGGACGAATTTGAAGGTCTTACCCCCAAGGGTAACATCCTCTTTTTGCTCGGCGTTAAACTTCACCGCTATGTAGTTTTCGTTGATGTACCTTACCACAGCATCATGTTCATAGCTATCCCGATCCATCCTTTTGCACCAACCGCACCAACTGGTGTATACATCCACAATGATTTTTTTTCCGGTAGTCACTGCTAAATCTCCAGCCTCTTCCATAGAGACCCAATTTATGTGTATGTTAGCTGGTGAAGGAGGGGTGAGTCCTAGGGAAAAACCTCCAACTAGCAGTATAAGGATTGAGATGAATGGCTTCATGGTACTGTGTAACTTATGGGTTAGGGTGCTTTGCTACTCCTCTAATGTACAAGGAATTACGTGAAGTGACCAATGTCTGTTAGATTTAAAGGCTTATTGCCCTGATCTCAACCTGCGGATTTTAGCACCTAATGGGTTGAGGCGCTTATCAATTTGCTCATATCCACGGTCAATTTGTTCAATATTAAAGATCTGAGAAGTCCCTTTTGCAGACATAGCCGCGATGAGCAATGCGATCCCGGCCCGTATGTCCGGGCTGCTCATGGAGATTGCCCGAAGGGGAAATTTTCGTTCTAAGCCAATAATTGTCGCTCGGTGAGGATCGCACAAAATGATCCGCGCGCCCATGTCTATCAATTTATCTGTGAAAAACAGGCGGCTTTCGAACATTTTCTGGTGAATTAATACAGACCCTTTGCATTGGGTAGCCGTCACCAACAGCACACTTAATAAGTCCGGGGTCAGCCCTGGCCATGTGTGATCCGATATGGTCAGGATGCTCCCATCAATGAATGTCTCGATTTCGTGAACTTCCTGAGAGGGCACATAAATGTCATCCCCTTGTACCTCCAGCAACACCCCTAGTCTTCTGAAAGTTTCTGGAATCAACCCCAAATGTGGCACATCTGCTGATTTAATCGTCAGTTCGCCTTGGGTCATAGCTGCCATACCAATGAAACTGCCGACTTCAATCATATCTGCCAGGAGCCTGTGGTCGGTACCTCCAAGCACTTCTACTCCTTCAATGGTGAGGAGGTTACTGCCAATGCCTTTGATATTGGCCCCCATGCGCACCAGCATGTTGCACAATTGCTGGAGGTAAGGCTCGCACGCAGCGTTGTAAATGGTGGTAGTACCTTCTGCCAGGGTAGCCGCCATCACAATGTTTGCCGTACCTGTCACAGATGCTTCGTCTAGAAGCATGTAAGCACCTTTCAATTTCCCAGGGCACTTTAGTTGGAAAATACCCGTTGCAGCATCATAGGAAAAGCTGGCACCCAGCTTATGAAACCCAAAAAAATGGGTATCCAGCCTGCGACGGCCGATTTTATCCCCACCAGGGCGCGATATCTGTACTGCGCCGAACCTGGTCAATAAAGGTCCCATCAACATGATGGATCCCCTGAGTGAACCCGCCCTACGGCGAAACTCCTCCGACCGCAAGTAATCCAGGTTGATGTGCCGTGATTCCAGGATGCAGGTACCTTTCCCTGGTCGGGAAACGGTTACCCCCAAATACTGTAAAATTTCAATCAGCTTATTGACATCCCTGATGTCAGGCAAATTGGTAAGGGTTACAGGCTCACTGGTGAGCAGGGCAGCACAAATAACTTGTAATGCCTCATTTTTGGCACCTTGAGGGGTAATTTCTCCATTCAGCGCGTGGCCCCCCTCAACCTCGAAGTATTCCATGGTTACTTCTTGCGACGGTTATTTTTGCGGTTCTTTTTCTTTTTGGATTGGCTTCCCATATGAGTTTGTAAATTGGAAGCACGTCCATTGGGGGTGTTGAAGTGAGATTTGGTGAGCCTGATGTCTGTGGGTTTCAGGTCAATCTTCCCACGAGAAATCTCCCGCATGTGGTTCACGATGATGTCCTCAATGCCATTGTCCTTGTACAGCTCCGTGTTTCGGATAAACTGCTTCATTGCATTTGCAATGACATTGATGTAGGCCTTCTTTTCGGGCCCATCTTCCATCTCTGCCGCCTTCCGGATCATCATCTGGGTGTTCAGCCCATATTGGCGGTACCTGACGCTACCTTTGTAATAAGGGATTCGCTCGGTAGGCTTATTTTCAAAAATTTCCTTTGGAGGTATTGGGTAGGGGCAGTCTACATCTAACTCAAAATTGGAAATCAGGTGAAGGTGATCCCAGAGTTTCTGTTTATAATCGGGTTCCTGCCTGATAGATGGCAGGAGGTTAGACATGATTTGTACGATGGCATGACTCACACGAGTCCTGTGTTCGCGGTCTTCGACGGTTTTTGCATACTCGACCATGGACTGCACGTTCCTGCCGTATTCACGTAATCGCAACGGGGTGTCAGAAATATTATATTTCATACATATAAAATATTCCGCAAAATTCCCTTATAGGGAAAGCGGGAGATTTAGAAATGTTGTGGTTAGATATAGTTAATAAGCATTTGATGGTCCCGATCATGGTAAGGTTCGGGAAAAACACGCTTTTAAATAAATGCTTCGTTTTGTAACAAGGAAGCTCCTATTTTATTACCTACAATGTGTTTTGGCTATTTTCAGGTGTAAATAAAGCAAAATTTGTGACCAATTCCACACATAAATGCCCACAAAGCTCACGAGCATTAAGTCAGTATTTGCAACTTGGCATATTTTAGCAATAGCACACGCTGCCCTTTGCTTTGAAAAAATACAGTCGCTTTTCGTTGGGCACCTGCCCCTTCTACCGCAATTACCTTCCCTGCACCAAATTTTTGGTGGAGCACCTCCATCCCAGCCTTAATTGCCTCTGGGTCACTGGCTTCAAAATTAGAATATCCTCCTCCTTGAACGCGGGAAACCGGCCTTAGGTTTCTTCGCATAGGTTTGACCGTTCCACCTGAGGGGACAGCTCCTCTCCGCGAACGTGAGGGCTGACTGGGAACATTCACGAAAGCGGGGTCAATTTCTTCCAGAAAACGGCTGGGCTCATTGAAGTCCGTTTTGCCGTAGCGGTACCGAGAACGAGCCAGGCTCAATGTGAGGGACTTTTCTGCTCGGGTAACGGCCACGTAGAAAAGTCGCCGTTCTTCTTCCAACTCCTTTCGGGTTTCTGATAAACTGGAAGGAAAGATGTTTTCTTCCATCCCTACCACAAAGACGGATTTAAATTCCAGGCCTTTGGCAGAGTGGATGGTCATCAAATTGACATGGTCATCGTCCTCTTCATTTTTATCCGCATCTGTAAAAAGGGCAATTTCTGCCATGAACCCTTCCAGGGTTTCATCTTCAATCGTAGGGTTTTCCACATATTCTTTGGCCCCGTTGAGCAATTCCTGTACGTTTTCCCAGCGGGAAAGCCCTTCTGTGGTGTTGTCGCCGTGCAGTTCTTTTAGAATTCCTGATTCTTTGGCCATGTGATTGGCCGCCTCGTAAGCATCGTGTCGTTTGGCCACTACGCCAAAACTCTCGATCAGGGTCACAAAGTTCTGAATCGCCGTCAATGCCCTGCCTTTCAGCAGCTGATCTGCTACCTTCAAAGCCTCCCAGAAGGAAAGGTTGAGGTTATCTGCAAAGATGGTTAGTTTATTGAGCGTCGTTTTGCCAATTCCACGGGTAGGGTAGTTAATCACCCGCTTCAGCGCGGTTTCATCCTGTGGATTAATGGCCAAGCGTAGGTAAGCAGCTGTATCCTTGATTTCCTTTCGCTGGTAGAAGGAAAGGCCTCCGTACACCTTGTACTTTATGCCCGTTCGACGAAGCTCATCTTCCAAGGCACGCGACTGAGAATTGGTCCGGTATAGAATGGCAAAATCCTTGTTAAAGTGGTTTTCCATCTGCTTTTGCTCGCGAATCATGTTACAGACCCGCTTGGCTTCGTCCTGTTCAGAAGTCGCCACAACGACCTTGATCAGGTCCCCAAACTCATTTTCTGAATAGACCTTCTTTTGGATTTGGTCTTTATTCCTGACAATGATCGAATTAGCTGCATTAACAATCGCCTGGGTAGAGCGGTAGTTCTGCTCCAACTTGACCACTTTTGCTTCTGGGTAGTCACGTTCAAAGCTGAGAATGTTCTCGATATTCGCCCCCCGGAACGCATAAATACTTTGGGCATCATCTCCCACCACGCAGATATTTTCGTGTACAGCTGCCAGCATCTTGCACAGCATGTACTGGACGTGGTTGGTGTCCTGGTACTCGTCCACCATCAGGTACTGGAATCGGTGCTGGTATTTCAACAGTACATCTGGATGTGCCTGAAATAACTGGACCGGTTTCATGAGCAAATCCCCAAAGTCCATGGCATTTGCCTGTAGACAACGAGTCTGGTACAGCGCATAAACCAGGGCGGTCTTTTCCTGAAATTCATCGTACACCAACTCTTTGTACGCAGCTGGGGTAATCAGCTTATTTTTATTGGAAGAAATCTGGTTGTAGATATTTCGGGGCTTAAACACCTTCTCGTCTATTCCCTGACCTTTCAGGATATCCTTGATCAGGGAGATGGAATCCGAATCATCATAAATCGTGTACGCCCGCGTATAACCAATTTTTTCCGCTTCTGCCCTAAGGATTCGAGAAAAAATAGAGTGGAACGTCCCCATCTGAATGCCCTTTGCTTCAGCACCAACCAAACGGTAAATTCGGTCTTTCATCTCACGGGCCGCTTTATTGGTAAAGGTCAGCGCCAGCAACTCCTGAGGGTCTGCCAATCCCTGTGACAGGATAAAGGCCAAACGGTAGGTCAAAACACGGGTTTTTCCACTGCCTGCACCGGCAATTACCATCAAAGGACCGTCTACAGACATGACGGCTTCCCGCTGAGTTTCATTAAGTTCGTTCAGAAATTCCACAAGGGTAAAGGTAGGAAACTAATGGCTTTGGCTCAACTGCTATAAAAATTAACTTTTAAGATGATCCTTGGTTTGCTTAAGTCAATAAAACTTGATTGGGTCTTGGTGAAATCTGTTTAATTCACC
>JBCDIQ010000062.1:0-19219 GCA_039024295.1 Bacteroidota bacterium
GAGGTACAGGTGTTTGTACCGCCGTTTTCCAAACGGCAGAAATGAACTTAGTTCTTAACCCCTCCAGACAGAGTCTGGAGGTACAGATGTTTGTACCGCCGTTTTCCGAACGGCGGGAAATGAACTTAGTTCTTAACCCCTCCAGACAGCGTCTGGAGGTACGGGGTTTGCATTGCCATTTTCCAAACGGCAGAAATGAACTTAGTTCTTAACCCCCTCCAGACAGAATCTGAGGTACAGGTGTTTGTACCGCCGTTTTCCAAACGGCGGAGATGAACTGGGTTCTTAACCCCTCCAGACAGAGTCTGGAGGTACAGGTGTTTGTACCCCCGTTTTCCAAACGGCGGAAGTGAACTTGGTTCTTAATTCCTCCAGACAAAGTCTGGAGGTACAGGTGTTTGTACCGCCGTTTTCCGAACAGCGAAAGTGAACTGGGTTCTTGCCCCCTCCAGGCAGAGTCTGGAGGTACGATTGGTCATGATATTTGGAATAAGTATAATGATCCGTTAGCTTTCTAAGAGAAAAAGTTGGATATGAGTATTAATTCCAGGACAAATGGAGAGTCCAAGATTTTATAAACGTAACCTTCCGCACTGGCAACCTGAAGGCGTTACTTTTGCTGTTCAATTTTGCCTGACAGGCTGCCTGCCAAGACACGTAGTATTAGCATTACAGGCTGATCGGGACAGGAAACTAAGCGAGGTAAACTCTACCCGCATAAAATATGCTGAACAATATCCAAACGGTATTCCCGATGAATTGGAGGAACAATTGAACTCTGACTACAGAGCTGCAAAAAATCAGTATAATGGGAAGTTCGATGAAATCCTAGATGGAGAGAGCTATGGTCCGAATTGGCTAATAGATCCAAAAGTGGCAAAAATTGTCGCAGATGCTCTTCACTATGCAGAAGATGAGCTAAAAAGCTGCCACATTTGGGCATATTGCATCATGCCCAATCATGTCCATCTCATTCTGTCTAATGTTAATCCTGTTCTACATAAAGTGCTAGCCAGTGTTAAGATATACTCAGCAAGAATCGCTAATCAATATTTGAATAGAACTGGCAATCAATTTTGGCACAGAGAAAGCTATGACCGGATCATAAGAAATAAGAAGGAATTCGATAACCAGATTACGTATGTGGTCAATAACCCTGTTAAGGCTGGACTGGTCAGCGATTGGCAAGAATGGAGATTTACTTATCTCAATGATCAATATTCCATTTGACTTCTTGGGTTGATTTCAAAGGATTTGGGGGTTACTGGGTTTCTTAGTGTAAAACACACATCTCTGTATTCCGTCCATAGGCATATAGCAAAACAAATAGTGGATTAGTCCCGATTTTGTTGGGGTGGAAGGTCGATTTTGGGGGATGAACGAAGAGATTTCGCAGATATAAGATGGTAAAATTGGCTTTCCTCAAATGGCGGGATTTGGTATCTTATCATTACAGAACCCACGTGTAATCACTCAAATAACTCATTGCCTAGAAGCTAATGCCTTATACCTAACCCCTCCTAGCCATGTCTCCTTTCCAAGATTCTGAACTCACCACCATCCTGGTCGTTGCCGACCTCGAACGAGCCAAAACCTTTTATCTGGAGGTCTTGGGTGCCTCCCTACACCGTGAATATGGCGGTACTTCAGCAGTTTTACAATTTCTGGGCAATTGGGTCCTGCTCGTCACGCCGGGAGGCCCAACAGCAGATAAGCCCGATACGCATTTCGTTCCCCCAGAATCCCTTGATCGGGTTCACTCTGCCTTCACCATCCAGGTGAAAAGCTGTCAGGAATCCTATGACATGCTTCGAAAGCGGGGTGCTGCCTTCATTACTCCACCTTATGATTGGGGCGCAGAGGTGAGGTGTTTCTTCCACGACCCTGATGGACATCTATTTGAAATCAGTGAGTGGCGGGGATAAAAACAATTGTATTTCTTGTCAACCATTAGTGCTAAAACCTTAGTGGACCCACCTGAACCCATCTCAGCCAATCGTCTGCCAATTCACGCACACGTTTAGGAAATTGCTATACTTCATGGAGAGAATCGCCGGAGAACTCCAAGCTTAGAGCAGACTTGGAACTAATCCTTACGATCCTGTTATCAAAGAAAAGCTAAGGCACATAAGTTATGACCGTATGGCATTGGACTTGGATTCTGGACCGTAACCAGTTGCGACGAAGCCTGGAACTTGAGGAGAGGTCTCTCAAGGGTAGCATAGCCTATGCCTAGTTTTATACTTGGGTTTTCCGGCCATCTCACCTCCCTCATTTCATTTTCCCGCCAATTTCCCTACTTTCGAGTACTTTAGAATTGATCTAAACAGCAATGATTCGTTTAGACCTTGACCGAAATCAATGGGGAACCTTACTCCATACCAAGCGTTTAACTTCTCCTTTTTTACTTCGATAAAAAAGGCCAAGGGTATATGCCCTTTGATACTCCTGCTCCTTTGCTATCAAAGTCTATGGGGTCAAGCTACGCTGAAAGGCACCCTCACTGATACCCAAGGGGAGCCATTAGGCTACGCCCAAATTGAGCTTCTGAACACTTCCAATCAATCTCTAACTGACAACTTAGGCAATTTTGTATTCAGGGATTTACCCTTTGCAGCATATGAGGTACGAGCTACCTACCTGGGCTATGATACCGCCAGTTTTCAAGTGGACCTCCGGCAACGGTCATCTCTCACAATTCAAATTACTTTGATTAGCAGTGTAAGCCTAGAGGAAGTGGTCATTTCAGAGAAATCTGATGTACGCATTCTCAATGAATACCCATTGGCCATTTCCGCCATTGATTTCAGTGGCATCCAAAATTCCAGCATTGATGCGGCAGGGAAACTTGACCGTGTCAACGGCGTGCGGGTACGCCAATCGGGGGGCGTAGGCAGTGAGGTGAATATCTCTATTCAGGGTGCACAAGGAAATGCCGTTCGGCGGTATTTTGATGGATTGCCAGTTCGGTTCCTTGCTGCCGGGCTAGACCTCAACACCATTCCTGTGAACCAAATTGAACGCATTGATGTGTACCGAGGAATCACCCCGTTGGAGGTGGGGACCGATGCCCTGGGCGGTGGCATCAATGTCATTCCCAAGAAATTCTACCGCAACCAGCTTGATGCCAGCTACCAGGTTGGATCGTTCAACACGCACAATGCTTCCCTGAATGCCTTTTTCATCAACAAACAAGACGTTTTCATTGGCACCAACCTCTACCTCAACTCCAGTGACAATACCTACCGCATCGATGCGCATGATTACAATGTGGAAACCCGTCGAGCTGAGAACATCATCCAGGCAGAGCGATTCAACGATGCATTTCGGTCGTATTATGGAGATGTCACGGCGGGTGTTCGGGACAAACCCTGGGCCAAATCCCTGAAGGTTTCCCTGCTCTACAATTACCTGTACGACGAAGTGCAAACAGGCATCGCTTTTAATCTTGTACGGCCGGCAGGAGATGCCTTTACCACCCGTTCCGGAGTGACAGGTAGCTTAGATTACCAGGTAGCGTTTGCTGAGAAACGAGGGGAATTTCACAACCGGACCCATATGGGGTGGTACGAAGATTTTATTCAGGATTCTACCTCCCGATTCTACAACTGGCGAGGAGAAGTGCTGCCGATTTTCAATACCCTGGGCACAGACATATTGGCCAATCCTGCCAAGATCACCATTGACCGGGTCATTCTCTTGCAACGAAATACCCTAAAATACCAGCTTACGGCCAATCAGCAACTCACAGCCAGTCACATGCTTATCAACCAGGACCGGGAGGGCAGAAATGCATTCATCTCTGATCCAGAAGATGATCCCTTCACCTTACCTGCACTCTTGCAGCAGCAATATGGAGGAATAGCATGGGATGCCAAATGGTTTTCGCAGAAGTTGCAAAGTGTGGTGACCTATAAATTGTATCGCCTGCGGGCACGGGCCACCAGTCTGGAAGATGCTATCGACCTGGATTTTGAAGAAAAAGATGCCGAAAACACCTATTCTGGTGCTAATGCGGGACTTAAATATGCTTTTCACAGCAATTTGTACCTGCGGGCATCGTATGAATATGCCTACCGCCTGCCGGAGGAGAACGAGCTATTTGGGAATCAATCCACGATTCGCTCCAACATCAACCTGCGGCCCGAGCAAAGTGATAACTACAACCTGGGAGCTTTCTACAAATTTACGCCTTGGAAGAAAATTCCTGTTGCATTAGAGGTCAACGGCTTTTATCGCTACCAACGAGACCGGATCATATTGCTTGCCTCGGGCTTCGATTTGGCCCAATTTTTCAATGAAGAAGAGGTGGAAATTGCTGGGGTTGATGGCTATTTATCAACAAAGCTGTTCAAATCTTTGGTGGTGAACATGAGCGGCACGTTTCAGGACATCCGTATTCGTTCTGCGTTGGTAGAAGCTGACCAGGACCTCATTGGCACCCGACTTCCCAATGTGCCTTCCTTGTTTCTTCGGATGGATGCCAGCTACACATTTGAATCGCTGTTGCAGAAGGGAGATGCGCTTGCTGTTACCTGGCTGTACGATTTCACAGATGAATTCAGCTCCGTAAGAGAAGCCGATGCTGTCCAAAACGTGGGTAATTTTGTGCCTGAGCAACATGTGCATTCGGCTGAGGTCATCTATACCTTTGCAAAAGAGCGCCTGAACCTCTCCGCAAGGGTCAACAACATGTTCAACGACGATCTTTTCGATAACTTTCGCATCCAGCGACCTGGAACCCATTTTTTTGTCAAACTGCGTTATCGCCTGTGAAAACTGCTCGAATAAATATCGTACTTTCAAGCGTGCTTCTTTCCCTATTTTTGGGAGGATGCGCCTCGGATGATGCCATTCCCATAACCAATGAGGAAAATTTCTCTTTCGGAACTCCCTCTGCCGAGAAAGACTACCTCCTGTTCACCCGAAGTGGCTCCTCCGCCAATGGCTTTATCACAGGTTTTGACAGTTTTCCGGAAGGAAACATTGATGTCCCCGCACTTCCTACCACCAAGGCCTATCCAGCGATTTCTGGAGGTATTTCTTTTAGGAACTATGTGGTCAACCAACAAAAACTCTTTGGCGGTCCCGGCTATCAGCGGATTTTTTTGGATGAAGCGTTTGTCCCAGTAGAACGTGACATCATCGAGACGTTCGGGGGAGGGTCGGCTGTGGCCATGTTGAATAACAACAAAGGGTATTATGTCGATTTCAATAGCCAGAATATTCAGGTCTTTGATCCTGAGAGGTTTGTGCGCCTGGGAGAAATTGACCTTTCAACTGCATTCACCATTCCAGCCAATGACGCCAATCACTACAACACCCTCTACCTGAGGGACAATCGGTTATTTGCCTGTCTGTACACGGGCCGGAATTTTCCCCCTTTTGCCTATGAGAGTGATGTGGGCAGCGTAGTAGCAGTCATTAACACCGATACAGATACGCTGGTCAAAAATATCTTTCGCGCTGATACCAAATTCCCTGGGATGCCCTTCCTGCGGTTCAACAGCTCTTTTTTAGACGAAGCAGACAATTTGTACCTCGTGACCCAAGGGGGGCTGGGATTGGATGTATCCGCAGGAGAAAATACCCAAGCAGCTATTCTGAAAATCCCTGCCGACAGGGATGAATTTGATCCTGATTACTTTTTCCAGCCTCAGTTACAGATTACCGAGAGCAGGGCCAGCATCGTTGTGAACAGCGGCTTTTTATACGCTGGAAGTGGCATCGCATATACCAATGTGCTCATGGTAGAGCCTGCCGTTTCCACTGATTTGATCAATGAACCCCTGATGGCCTGGGCTAAGTTAGACCTAGTGAACCAAACTGCTGAATTGGTTCAGGGTATTCCCAGAAACGCAGGATTCACCGCAGGCATGGCCTACCATTACCAAAATAAGGTGCAATTGGTCGTGTACAACCCCGCCGAAGGCATCAACGCCATTTATGAGACTGACATCAATAGCCTGACCGCAACACAAAAAATCAATGTGACGGCAGGCGGCATTATTTATGGCTTTTATGAAGTAGATGAATGACGTCGGCTATTGGCATTTTTGCCTGGCCTTAACCCTAAATTATTTCCGTTTTTTACCCTATTACAGCTTTTTACTCTTATGAAACACAACCTAACACTTATCTATTTGCTCGTCTGCATGTCTGTTGTACATGCCCAGCTCAGCAATGGGGATTTTGAAACCTTTGGGGCTGAGACCTTTGACATATTTGAGCGGCAGGGTAGCATGTTCAACCCGGCAACCTGCCAGGTTGATGGTGGAACGGTGATGATGTCTGGTACACGCTCCGGCTCAGATCGACCTGAAGGCTTCCGCACCACTGATGACTTTTTTAATAACAATACTCCCCGGTACGTGAGCCAAACAACCGACGCTAATGGTGGCAGCAGTGCCGTGCAGCTAACTTCTGATGCCTTTGGTTTCGGAGTCATTGGTCAATTTGGGGTTGAAACGCTGGTGCAAGAAACTTTGCCCGTACCCTATACTTCCATGTCCATCCCCACGTCAATTGATGGGTTCTACAAACATACCAGCGGCAATCCACGAACGATACGTTCCGGAACCTGTACCAGTGGTGGCGTCCTGGACGCAGACTCCACCTTTTCCGGCGGCTTCGCGGTATATGCCCAGTTTTATGACGCGATGGACAACGTTATTGCCGAAGTAGATACTGTTTTTCCAGACGCGGCTGCCTACACCGCATTCTCGGCCCGTGTAAGGGTGCTAACTCCCGGGGCCACTGCCACCACCTACGTCTTCATCATGGCTGCCTGCCCTGAGTTTCTTAGCCCCAACCTCATTGCCCTTAATGGTTCCGAAACCTTTATTGATGACGTGAGCTTTAATTTTACGCCTTTATCCAATGATTTATACCTAGACCAGGGACCAACTTTAACGGTCTTTCCTAACCCGGCGGCTTCTACCTTGCAAGTAGCCACCTCCCATCGACAACCTTCTCCCATTCAATTGCTGGATGTACACGGTAAAACCGTCTTTTCAGGAATCCTTTACCAAGAGCTTAACATAGATCTATCCATGTTGAGTCCGGGAATGTATGTGGTAAAATGTGCTGGGATTAATCGGCGGGTAGTCATCAGGTAAAACAGCATTTCCAATCCTGATTTAATGTATGGTACGTTGTTTCCAGGCATTTTGCTTGCTCTTTGTATGCTTAATTTATTGGAAACCCTGATAAATTTTGTGGGTGAAAGGGTTACTGTCAAAGTAAGTACTGTAAGTGGGACATCTATTTTTAGGCTGCTGTTTCCATCTTTAGATTGCTCTACTGCGCTAATAAGGACAAACCTGGGGGTTGGTTTTCAGCGTCCATATGGACCCTACCTATCTCCACACTGGAGGTGTCATGTCGAACCTGCCGAGACACTTATTAAGTTATTGAAAGTCAATTTTTTATGCCTTTCTATACTTTCTCTATCTTAATCAACATGCCCCTTGACTTGAAGGTATACACGGAATCTGTCACAGAACCACATATTTTTGGCTGTAGCTTTACGTTACTTTGTTATACTTCCGTTAACATTCCTAAGTCTGGTTTTCAATGAGATTGATAGGAAAGACCCTAAAGCTACTCCTCGTCTTTGCTTTTTTGACCCTGGTTTCCCAGACAGGCGGGATACTCTACCTCCTGTGGAAGCCAGTTGCGACTTTGATGGCCAGAAAGGGGAAAGGGATCGCTACCAACAAATGGTTTCGTAGAAGCTGCTTCATCCTGTTGTTTGCAGGCGTTAACCTCTTTGTGCTCCCATTTCTGGCAGAGCCTTTCGATAGGAAGGCACTGCCCATTTTTGCCTCAGAAGCCTTTCCCATCAAAGCCGGAAATGTGGTTTATCCGATATTCAATCGCCATTACGTGACCCCGGAATTGTACCAAACCATCCAGAAGGTAGCGGTTGACTTGAGGGCTGTGAACCCGGATTTCACCCTGGTGTACCTGGATGCGAATTTCCCCTTTATCGAGGATTTCCCTCTCCTACCCCATCGCAGCCATAATGATGGTGAAAAGCTGGACCTGTGCTTTGTGTACCAGGACGAACAAGAAAAGCCCTCATTCGTATGTCCAGGCTTTTTGGGATATGGGCATTCGGAAGTGCCTACATCAGCAGAATATGACCAACCCGCAGTTTGTACTCAAAAGGGCTACTGGCAATACAGCATCATGTACACCTATTTTCCTGAAATTAGCACTTTGAAGATGGCCTCCACCCACACCAAGGCTTTGATCAAAGCACTAGCTAACCATCCCAAAGTGAGAAAAATCTTCCTGGAACCTCATCTCAAAAGCAGGCTGGGCCTGAGTTCCTATTCTAAGGTCAGGTTTCATGGCTGCAAGGCCGTGAGGCATGATGACCATATCCATGTGGAGTTGTAGGAGGGACTTTGTAAGGAAGAATAGCCAGTTAGCCGTTCTTTCGTTCTTAAAATCGCAAACCACACTATTCCCTCACATTTAAGTTGAAAAAATCAAAAAACTGCTTTAGGTTGCCATAAAGCTGAAATTCAATTGCCTAAACTCAGAGAAATCCGGCTGACCAACCGCTGGTTCAAACCTCCGGCAAGGGGTATTTTCAATTTTTTGATGGTATTCAATGTCCTGGGGATCCTGGTGCTTATTACGGGATTGGCCATTTTGCTGTCCTTGCCTTTTTCCTGGTATTATGGAGGGGAAGAGTTTCAGGCCGTTATGGGAACAGGGTTGGCAATTGCTGGCGTAGGGTTGGTGATCTGGTTCTTCACCAAGGATGTACAAAACAAAGAACTCAAAAAACGAGATGGCTACCTGATCGTTACCCTAGGGTGGCTCGTGATGTCTGCTGTGGGAGCATTGCCCTATGTCACCAGTGGGGCCATTCCCAGCTATACCGATGCTTTTTTCGAGACCATTTCGGGGTTTACCACCACGGGGGCCAGCATCCTGGGCACAGAGATCGAAAGCTTGCCTATGGGACTCCACTTTTGGCGTGCCATGACCCACTGGATCGGGGGCATGGGCATCATCGTGCTGACCATTGCCATTTTGCCCCTGTTGGGAATTGGAGGCATGCAGCTCTACGCTGCCGAGGTTCCAGGGCCTACACCTGACAAGCTGACCCCACGGGTAAAAGAGACTGCCAAGCGCTTATGGATTGTCTACATTGCCTTGACTGCAGTGGAGATGATATTGCTCATGATTGGGGATATGGGCTTTTTCGATGCCCTTTGCCATTCGATGGCCACGCTGTCGACTGGCGGATTTTCTACCAAACAAGCGAGTATGGGGGCTTTCTCGGCTTATCACCAATACATTGTGACCCTGTTCATGTTCATTGCTGGGGCCAACTTCGCCCTTACCTTCCACGCCCTCAAGGGCAAGCCGCAACGTTTGTGGGAGAATGAAGAGTTTCGGGTGTACCTCGGGACGGTGATCGCCTTAATAGGGATTGTGACGGCTGTGGTCTTTCTGGGGACTTACCAAGAGCAAGGCAAGGACCTGGAGGAAGCTTTCCGGGACTCCGCCTTTCAGGTGGTATCTGTCATGACCACCACAGGATTTGGCACCGCAGACTTTACCTCCTGGGGCCCTATGATGATGACCCTCTTTTTCATGCTGATGTTCACCGGAGCCTGTGCAGGCTCCACCAGTGGCGGCATGAAATTCGTTCGCCTTATTGTCCTGTCAAAAAACAGCTACCTCGAACTAAAGCGTCAGATTCACCCCAAGGCAATTTTACCTGTCAGGTTCAATAAAAAAGGCATTTCCCAAGATATCGTTTCCCGTATCAAAGCTTTCTTTCTCGTATTTGTGATCCTTTTTGTCATGGGTACCCTGGTCATGTCTGCCATGGGATTAGACTATGTGTCTGCCTTTGGATCGGTAGCTGCAACCCTCGGCAACATCGGCCCTGGCCTAGGCATTGTGGGCCCGGGAGATTCTCAGAATTTCGCCCAACTCCCTGATGCGGGAAAGTGGTTTCTTTCTTTTCTCATGCTGCTGGGCAGACTTGAGCTTTTCACAGTTTTGATTCTATTTACGCCGTTCTTTTGGCTGGAAAAGTAAAAGCAAGTTCTCAGTTTACAGCATTCAGTTTTCAGTGAGCAGAAATGTAAATTTCAATGGACTGTAAACCGAAAACTGACCACCTAACACTTATCAACTTTAAAAACATGTATACCAAAACTGCTGACCTCTGCGACGAATACATCGACCAACTGGAAGTGCCTGAATCCATGTTCATGCATTTCGGTGCCAATACGGCTTTCGAAGGGCCTATTTTCACCCTGAAAGTATTTGAAGACAATACCCTGGTTCGGGAAAATCTGCAAAAGCCAGGGGAAGGACGGGTAATGGTGGTGGATGGTGGAGGTTCCTTACGTTGCGCCCTGGTGGGAGACCGTTTGGCTGCTTTAGCAGTTGAAAATGGCTGGACCGGCATCGTGGTGAACGGGTGTATTCGGGACAGTGCCGACATTGAACATATGCCGGTGGGCGTGATGGCCCTGAATACCTGCCCGGTCAAAAGCATCAAGCGAGGGGAAGGCCAGGAAAACATCGTGGTGAAGTTTGCCAGTGCTACTTTTACGCCCGGACATTATTTGTATGCAGATGAAGATGGGATCGTAGTGGCACCTCAAAAATTGGAATTGTCAGAAGAATAGTTCAACAATTCCGAGGGTTTGTCGGATTTTTTACCCCTTTGGCTTGAAAGAATCCGTAACTTTAACTTTCCATACCAGTTCCTATTGAAAACTGACAACCCACAATAAAAACAGCAAACAGATGAAGTTTTTTATCGATACCGCTAACCTAAACGATATCCGCGAAGCCAACAAAATGGGCGTTTTGGATGGTGTTACGACCAATCCTTCCCTCATGGCCAAGGAAGGCATCACAGATGTAGAAGGGCATTACCTGGCCATTTGTGAAATGGTAGATGGCGATGTGAGTGCAGAGGTGATCTCTACCCATTTCCCTGACATGGTAGCTGAAGGTCGGAAGCTGGCCAAAATCCATGACAACATCACCGTTAAGGTGCCCATGATTGCAGATGGGGTAAAGGCCATTAAAACCCTGGCTTCTGAAGGCATCAAGATCAACTGTACCCTGATCTTCAACGCAGCACAAGCCCTGGTAGCGGCAAAAGCAGGCGCAAAGTACGTAAGCCCGTTTATTGGACGTTTAGATGATATCGGGCAGGATGGAATGGAGCTCATCGTTCAGATCCGTCAGGTGTTTGACAACTACAATCCCGACACGGAGATTTTGGCAGCAAGTATCCGTCACAACCAGCACCTGCTTTCCTGCATGTTGGCCGGGGCAGATGTGGCAACCATGCCGTTCAGCGTGATTGATTCTATGATCAAACATCCCCTTACCGACCGTGGATTGGAGAAATTCTTAGCTGATTACAAAAAAGTTACTGGATGAGGTATTTCCAGCTGTTAATTTTCATGTGCTTGCTGGCTCCTATGGGCCTGCAAGCACAATCTGATGACCTATACGATTGGGAGGGACTGGTCAACATCAAAACCGGTGACACGGTATCTCTTGAGCAATTCAGTGACAAACTCATTTTCCTCAACCTATGGGCTACCTGGTGTGGTCCCTGTGTTCAGGAGATGCCCTCCATCGACCGGCTGAGGTCCAAACTCAGTGAAAAGAAAACGCAGTTTTTGCTGGTCTCCAACCAGCCCACCCGAACACTGGAGGCCTTTCAAATTCGGCGTAACTGGGACCTGCCCATTTACACCTTTAATGGAGACTTTCCAGAATTCTACGATACCCCTTACATCCCCAAGACCTTTGTGATTTATCAAGGGAAAATTGTGATGAAGCACACGGGAGCGAAGGATTGGGACAGTCCCAAGGTAGTGAAGAAACTTAAAAAGCTGATACAGAAGGGGTAGGCTGGTCCTATGGGGTAACTGGATATAAAAACCCTTTAACCCGGCGGAAACAGCTACTAAATCAACTACCCTTTCCCTAAAAAAAACAGCCAGCCCATGATTGGACTGGCTGTTTTCGTCATAAGGTGAATGTACCTTTCAAAAAGTTGTTTACTGCACGATGAAGCGCTTGGTTTCAGCACCGGCTTTGATCAGGTAAACGCCTTTTGCCCAGGTAGACACGTCAATTTGACCTGCTGCTCCCTGGTAGGTGGTTTGACCGCTTGCGTTGAAGATCAGGATATCTTCCTTGGTCACAATGTTGACAATTGTGCTGGTCGGGTTTGGATATACCTGTAGTCCAACCTCTGTAGGATTGGCCAAGCGTGTATTTCCACCTCCGTTTGGCAGGGTTTTGGAAATCACATACATGTCGCGTAGATCGGGTAAGTTGTTCTTGGGACATCCGTTAACTGGAATTGCCATGCCATTCGGATCGTAGAATTCCAGGCTTACCACAATGATGGTTCCTTCTGGATAATCCGCTTCGAATTGCTGCTTATCCGCACGGCTTCCCGTATATCCGGTCCACCTGTTGTAGGTAACTTCCAACGTTACGTGGATCCCACCGCCAACTGGAGTTACATCATTTATTTTGAACTCCAGCCAACCTGCACACTGACCGCGGCAAATAACGTTGAATTCTCCCAGGAAGCCTTGCTGTCCGTTGGAAGAACATTCATCGGCATATACCTGGAGGTTTCTTCTGTTAGCAGACATCACCACTTCGGTACCCACCTGAATGCCAGGGGCGTTGGCATCCTGGTCAATCCAGGTAAGGTCTCTATCATTCACACATGCAGGAATGGTAACCAGGGTGTTATAGAAGCCCGTATTGGTCAAGCCGGCATCAACATATTCGATGAGTTGACTTCCTCGGTTTACCTGGAACTTATCCGTAACACCTGAGCTATTCACGTCACTGTTTTTGGTAGCTGTGATAGAACCACTCTTATTGGTAAATGCAATTCCATTTCCTTCCACCAATAACCTAAATTGTCTATCGGCAGGTACATAGTCTAAGTGGGCTATTCCATCGGCACAACCTGTAACACCCCTTACTTCTTGGTCTTGACGTGGGTGACCAGTAGGATAGAGTACGGGTTTACCGCTTACCTCCGTAAGGCTTACGGTTACTCCGCCTACCCCTCTACCACCTTCTCCTTGGCTGCTGCCATCGTTGTTGGCATCTTCCCAAACAAAGGCTTTCAGTGTACCAGGCACCCATAAACCCGCATTCACATAGGTAATGTTCTCGCTACCTCTGGTTGCCTGAAATTTATCTGTCTCACCTGAACTTGGGGCATCACTGTTCTTGGCACCTGTAATGCCTCCCGTTTTCCCGGTAAATCGATGGTCTACAGGGAGGTCATACTTTAAGCGTAGCTGGCGATCGGCAGGGACATAGTCGAAGGTTGCCTTTCCATCCATCCCGGTGGTTTTGGTATCCAGCACATCTCCGTTGACTTCGGTTAAATGAACGCTAACATTTTCAACACCATGGCTGCCTTCCCCCTGGAAGTTTTTGTCTGCATTCCGGTCATCCCACACAAAAGTGGTCAGGGTACCGGGTACCCATAGCCCTGCGTTTACATAGGTGATATTGTCGCTGCCTCTGCTTGCCTGAAATTTATCCGTCTCACCTGAACTTGGGGCATCACTGTTCTTGGCACCAGTGATACCTCCGGTTTTTCCGGTAAATCTGTGATCATCAGGCCTTACATACTTCAAGCGAAGTTGACGATCGGCAGGAACATAGCCGAAGGTAGCCTTGCCATCTGGACCTGTTTTTTCAGTTGCCAGCACGGTTCCATCCACCTCGGTTAAGTGAACTTCCACCATGTTAACGCCATGGGTACCTTCGCCCTGGAAGTTTTTGTCAGCATTCCGATCGTCCCACACCAAGGTGGTAAGGGTACCAGGCACCCATAGACCTGCATTGACATAAGTGATATTGTCGCTTCCTCTGCTCGCCTGGAATTTATCCGTAACCCCTGAACTGGGTGCATCACTGTTCTTGGCACCGGTAATGCCACCCGTTTTACCCGTAAATCGGTGGTCTGCAGGTCGGTCATATTTCAAGCGAAGCTGACGATCCGCAGGAACATTGGTAAAGGTTGCTTTCCCATCTGAACCTGTAGTTTCAGTTGCCAGTACCGTTCCATCTACTTCAGTGAGGTGCACACTCACATTTTCAACTCCATGGCTACCTTCGCCCTGGAAGTTTTTATCCGCGTTTCGGTCGTCCCACACCAAGGTGGTCAAGGTACCAGGTGCCCATAGACCTGCATTTATGTAAGTGATGTTTTCTCCAGACGAAATGGAGAACTTATCCGTGATACCAGAAGACGGCGCATCACTGTTCTTGGCACCTGTAATGCCTCCTGTTTTACCCGTAAATCGGTGATCTGCTGGCCGGTCATACTTCAACCTGAACTTATTGGCAAAGCCAGATTGAACAGGGAGCGTTGCTTTCCCATCAGCACCTGTGGTAGCACAGGTACAGGTATTGCCTGCCACATCTGTTAAGCGAACTTTGACTCCTTGGATACCGTGCGACCCTTCGCCCTGGAAGTTTTTGTCGGCGTTGCGGTCGTCCCAAACGAAGGTGGTCACACTTGCATCTGCCAACTGGGCATTTACAGTTGCAATACCCGCATCCACATACTGGATCATGTGGCTACCCTTGGAAGCGGAGAAGGTTCCAGTAAAACCAGACGCATTTGCATCACTCTTCCCATCATTGGTGATGTTACCACTGGCCTTTGGGGTAAATGTTGAGCCGTTGGGTTCGAACTTCAATTTTACGGAACGGTCAGCAGGCAAATAAAGGGTAGCGATACCCCCGCCACACTGGGTGAAGGCTTTTACTTCCTGTCCAGCCTTTGGATGACTTGTTGGGAAAAGTACTGGGCTATTGTCCGTTTCGAGTAGCTTCACTTCAAATCCGTACAATCCGTCCTCGTTGTTGTTCTTTGCTCTGTTACCATTAGTATCTTCCCAAACTTGGGCTTTCACTTGGCCCGGAGCCCACACACCAGCGTCTATATAATTGATTTGTTGGCTACCGCGGTCTACGCTAAACGAGCCCGTTAATCCAGCAGAATTGGCATCGCTCTTTCCATCGTCGGAAATGTTACCACTGGCCTTCGGTGTGAATTTATGGTCAGGCAGGAGGGTATAGCGCAGACGCACCGGGCGGTCAGCAGGTACAAGTTTGGTGAAGGTGACCTGTCCGGAGGCATTTGTAACTCCCATGCCTAATACAGCATCGGCGTTGTTTATATCTAACAGCTCAACCTTGATTCCCGCAACCTTAGGCTCATTGTTGTTTTGCGCCTTGTTGGCATTTTGGTCGTTCCACACCGTGGTGGTTACTGTCCCTGGTGCCCACATACCGGCATCTACATAGTTGATTTGCTGGCTTCCACGGTCAACAGAGAAGGTTCCTGTTTCACCTTGTGAATTTGCATCGCTCTTTCCATCATCGGAAATGTTACCATTGGCTTTAGGAGTGAATTTATGGTCATCGAGAATGGTGTAGCGCAAACGCACCGGACGATCTGCAGGTATCCCAATCAAGGTTGCCTGTCCATTGCCATCCGTTACATCTGTATCCAATACATTGTCATTATTGTTGACATCAATCAGCTCAACAGTGACGCCACTGATTCTGGGTTCATTGTTATTCTGTGCCTTGTTCGCATTTTGGTCGTCCCACACGGTGGTGGTAACTGTACCAGGTGCCCACATACCGGCATCTACATAGTTGATCTGTTGGCTACCACGATTTACTCTGAATGTACCCGTTACACCTGACGCATTGGCATCGCTCTTTCCATCGTCTGTGATGTTTCCGCTTGCTTTAGGGGTAAACTTATGATCTGGAAGAATGGTGTAAACCAAGAGAACTGAACGATCTGCCGGCATGTAAAGGGTAACATTGCCATTCGCATCTGTAACGTCTGTAATGGGACTTCCATTTGCGTCATCCACCACAGTTGTACCATCTTGTTCGTACATGGTAACGGTGACGCCACCAATTCTGGGTTCATTGTTATTCTGTGCCTTGTTTGCATTTTGGTCGTCCCACACCGTGGTGGTAACGGTTCCCGGTGCCCACATACCCGCGTCTACGTAATTGACCGTTGCGCCAGCGGCTACCGTAAAGTTCCCAGTAACACCTGATGCGTTGGCATCGCTCTTTCCATCATCGGTAATATTGCCACTTGCTTTTGGGGTGAAATCGTGGTCAGTCGGCAGGATATACCTTAGCTTAAAGGTTCCTGCTGGTACATTATTAAAGGTAGCTACACCGGAAACGTTGGTTTGTTCAGTTGCAATAACGTTTCCATTTGAACCATCTAACAATTCTACATCAACATTTTCAATACGTGGCTCATTATTGTTCAGGGCCTTGTTGGCGTTTTGGTCATCCCAAACAGTTGTATTGATGGTGGCGGTGCCGGTAGGAGTGGAGCCTCCAGTACCGACCTCAAATGAATAATCAGCATCTGTCCGGAAAAAATTTTGGTTTGGAAACTTGAGTTTACCAGGACTAACGTGAACGGTGGCAGGTTTCCATACGATATTTCCTGAAAAAGTTAAGGACACCGTGTATGTCTGCCCAACTACATATGAAAGGGCCCCTGTTCCCCCACTAAGATTAATAGTAGTACTCCCAATACTAGCATCGTTTACAGGTATATTAGTCTGCGTATAAACTAAATCACCAGGATTTACTGATTCTCCATCGTAGATCTTTAAGGTGGCAGTAACGCTTGAGGAATTGTTCTTATGCCAGAACTTGAAGGAAGTAAATACATTCCCCGATTGACAAGTGCCATTTACTTGGAAAGATTGGGCGGCTTCCAAACCTGCACCAATAGTAGCAAAAATTGAATTGTTAGTTGAAGGTGCTGAACACTGCCCTAAAGCGGGGTTAATGGACCAAAAATTAATTCCTAGAAGCATAAAACAAGCAGTTAGTGCCTGTTTAAATGGTCGCACCCTACTCCTAAAAAAGGGTAGGGAATTAATAGATAAAATCTTATTTGGTAGGAAATTCATGAATTACATGTTTAAACATCGGTTATTTTAATTGCTGCCTTTTACCGAAGACAAAAGTATATGGCGAGCCTCCTAAAAGGTAGGGACTCGATTTTGTCATTTTATAAAAGCACAGATAGGGCTGAAAAGAATCTTCTCGCCAACTCGATCGCGTGGAGTTAAGGTAAACTTACCTTACTGTATGAAGGAATGTCACTAGGAAGTTCAAGAGAAAGTGTGGAATTGTTGCATGTAAACGTAGTTAGGTGGAAAGGTTGAGGAATGAGGATTGGCAGTAGTTTTTCCAAAGAAAAGCAGTTTCTAAGAAAAAATCAACTAAAATGTTACAGTCACAAAATCACAGTCACAAAAACAGACCTACGAATGCAAGGTGTAAGCAACTGTTTTCCAGTTAAATATATCCATATTTATATCAAATAAAGCCTTGACAAAAGATCAATATTTCTTGGCTATTACAGAGGGAAATATTTCTAAGATGGTGATATTACACCTAAAAATGAAATATCTCCATGTGGTTTAAATACATGTGTAGCAGAAACTTTCAGCTTAAAGAGGTAAGCTGCTATTTGACAGAGATTGACAATATTGTTGTGAAATAAGCCCAACCGCCCAAACCAGTTCTGGGATAGCTAGGAAAGGTATTTAGAAACATTTGGAGAGGAAAAGACTCACTTACGCGCGCGGATTAAGCAGAACTCACTGCCTAATACTACTTCGTCAGAAAAATGACAGATTGAACTACTGTATAAAATCACTGTTTAAATCCCATCAGCCTGCGTGAAAATCATGAAATACCTTGTTTACTTCCAAGCTCAGCTCACAATTAAAGGAGATAAGTAAAATAGCTTTTTCACTTAATACTAAGCCAAATTCTCCAGTCCATTCGCTTCAATCTCCAAAATAGCCGCCACATGGGCATCGGCAATTTGCTGACGAACCTCCGGCGTTTGCAAATCCGTGGCCTGTTGCAAGTCTGTGTAAAAGCCACTTTCAGTCAGAACTGCCGACATCTTCGTGTTTTGCAACACATAAAAGTTGGCTTCCTTCACCCCACGATCTCGCCATCCCATGGTTTGGATGAGGTGCCGCTGGAATACGCGGGCGATCTTTCTACCTGACTTGCTGCCAGGGTAACAAAAGGTTTCAATCCCGGTGATGCCATTTGCCCAGGTCTGTCCACTTTGAATGGGCGCAGCATTGGCATGAATGGACACGTAAATCTTGGGAATGCCCAAGTCGGAAGTTTTGGCATTGGCACGGTCTACCCTGCCTTTCAGGAAGGATCCAGTATCTTCCTCAGGAACAACATTGAAGTATTCCACCCCAGCCACCTGTAGCTGCTCGATCATCAAGCGGACAATATCCCGGTTGAATTCCCATTCCTCAAAACGGGTACCGTCAGGAAAATGCGGGGATCGTTTCCCATTTTGTAGCCTGCCATGCCCATTGTCCAGGCACCACAGATACCTCGGCTGGGAAACGGTAACCACCGCATCAGCAGCGGCTAGGTCTTCGTCAGAAATTTCGATGATTTCTCCGGTTTCAGGATTTGCACTGGGCCCAGCTGAGCGGGAAACGCTTCGGCTGGTAGTTGTTTCAGGCAATTCTACCGTCTCTCCGATGGAGTTATCAAATACATCCGAACCGTCTTCGTAGATGACATCCTCGGGCTCATTACTCCGGGAGGTAGGAGCGGGTTCGGATTCCATGCCGAACATTCTGCGAAAAAACTGAACCAGACCTGCGAACATATGTGCGAATTTTATTCAAATATAGATAATTTAGGGAGATGAAACCGCCGAATCGGTGGATAGTCGTTGCATTGGTGATAAAATGCCTGCTGTTCGCCTATTTTTCTGTTCAGGTAAATGCGCTTCCTCCAGACCAGTACGTTGGAGCCCTGTTTCGGGTGTACGATGACACCAAAGGGTATTACACGCCGGTTGAGCTGCTATTAGAAGGGAAAGGCTATAGCAGACATGGGTATGCCGCCTTTGGGGAGCCTGAAATTGTGCCCTTTGCAGGTCGACTGCCAGGAATCCTGCCTGTTTATGCACCGCTGTATGCCCTCTTTGGAGAAGTCTGGGCAAAGCAATTGGTGATCCTCCTGCAATTCCTGTTCAGCACCTGGGCGGCTTTTGCCTTGGGGTTCATCGCCAAAACTTGGTTTCCGAAGAATCAACACGTAGACA
>JBCDIQ010000063.1:0-19142 GCA_039024295.1 Bacteroidota bacterium
ATGTCTTCCTGGTCGAGCAGATCCGTCATTTCATCACGGCAGATCTTGGCATCTTCAGACCCTTTGAGGGCGGCAAGATTAAACCATTTGTGTGCAGCGACGCGGTCCTGCTCGCAATCAACCCCTTCGGCATAAGCTAAGCCGATATGGTGTAGCTCTTCTGCTGTGGCGGTTTGGGCATCCAAGCCAAATTCTGGAGCAATATCCGTGGCCATATCTGAATAAGGCATTGTTTTTCCTCACATCTGTTTTGTGAGGTGCCCGGCCAGCTTCTTGTCCGGTCCGGGACACCCACCATCAACCGCCAACCCCTTGGCGATGACGTGAGAGTGCCGCACAGGCTTTGCGTTAAGGTTAACAGATAAATCCCTGAAATGGCAGAGGATTAATGCTAGGGCCTAATCTGTTAAGGTCTCAGGCCGGATTGGTCTCTTCGGGCGTGTCCGCAGCCGACTCAGCCTCTGATGTTTCAGACGACGTCTTGCGACCTGTCCGTCGTGCTAGCCATGTTACCCGTTCTTCAGCCTGCAAGAGCGCGGCGTCCAATGCGGCCATAGCCCTTCAAAAAGGATGTCAAAAGGCTACAAAAAAAGTACAAGAGCTTACCGGAAGACCTTGAGGTAGTCAAACAGGTTCTGTCTGTTAAGGGTGATGCTAGCCCCCCTTTTAGTTATACCATTAGTGGCCTTGGAATTGAAACTTGCGTGATCAAAGTGAAGAAAATAGCTTGCAAGTCGCTAAAAGGGAAAGGAGTAAACTCGGGCCTCAGATTGGTTTATGCATACTTTGAGGCACAGCAAAAAATTGTCCACGTAGAGATTTATCATAAAAATGAAAAGGCAAATGAGGATAGGGAGAGAATCCTGTCAAGCTTTTCTTGAGTATCACTTAACCATTACCTGCAAAGGCTGTGATTCCAGCCTCCCTACCCAAACACCGTATTCCTCCGCCAGAACATCAGACTTATTTTCGTAAATCGCTTTGAGATTCCCAACCAGGGATTCCCCGTATAGGTCTGGAAAATTTTTCCATTGGGCATCGCCAAAATCCACTTCTAAGACCACGGTTTCTCCCGGTGGCAGTAGCCAGAAATCAGGAAAATCTCCCTCCCATTTTCCAGGGTGCTTGCGTGTCATGGTCAAGGAGGTATTGCCCAGTTCCAGTATGAGGTATAGGTTAAAATATCCCCAGGAGTTCCAGTCTTTCCATAAGCGAATAGGTTCAGCACCTGTATTTCGAAGTAGTACATGAACCCTTTCATATCGGTCCAGGCTGATGAGTCGGTCCCCAGATGGGGTGGCAATTGGCACCACCAACTCCACCTGGAGTTGTCCAAAAACTCCCAGAGGAGCCAAAAGCAGGAAAAATATCAACCGATTCATTTGAGGCTTCTTCTTTTCACAAGGTAATCCGTCAAAGCCTTGTCATAGGGAGTTGCGATGTCCAATTCTACAAAATCAATGTTGAATTCGTAGCATTTTTGCTTGAACTGCTGCTGGAATTTCCGCATCATCTCCTGGTAAGTCCCCTTGATTTGATTGGGTTGCACCTCAATCCGCTCTCCACTTTCTAGGTCTTTCAAAATGATGGGACGGTTGGGGAATTCAAAATTGGCTTCGGTATTTCGGTCCAGGAGTTGAAAAACCAATACTTCGTGTTTTTGGTGACGGAGGTGCTGGAGGGCTTTGAACAACTGGTTGATATCGTGATCGGGATTGAACAAATCCGTGATCAACACCACAAAAGATCGGCGATTGAATTTCAGGGCAACCTTATGTAGCACAGCCGCAGCAGCTGTTTTGTGGGTAAAAAAGTCAGAAGAGGCCGCTACCTCCTCCAGTTCTTTGAACATGGGAATGAGCCAGGAATACTTACTCTTTGCGGGAAAAGAAATGCGAATGTCTTCATCAAACAAGGTCAGCCCAGCTGCGTCCCGCTGGCCAATCATTAAATACTGAAGGGAAGCCGCCAAGTATGCGCCATATTCTAATTTCGTGAGGGTGGTGATCCCTTTTCCAGGTTGTGGGTATCGCATGGAATCACTCACATCCATGACCACATGACAACGTAGGTTGGTCTCTTCCTCATAGCGTTTGGAAAACAATTTATCTGTCTTTGCATATACCTTCCAGTCTACGTTGCGGAGGGATTCTCCAGAATTATAAGGCCTGTGCTCAGCAAACTCCACCGAAAATCCATGATAAGGACTTCGGTGCATTCCTGTAATGAACCCCTCTACAATGAGCTTCGCCTTGATTTCAATGTTCTTTAGTTTACTGACCACCAGAGGGTCAAGGTATTTTATGGGCTGACGAGTCATGAAAGAGATTGATTTATGACAAAACGAACGCTACAACAGGAGAGAAGTAGGAGAAGGCTCGGTTTCTTCTTCTTTAGGCTGGCTGTACAACAGATTCGCCACAAGGCCCGTCCATCCAGTCTGATGAGATGCCCCTACCCCGCGACCATTATCTCCGTGAAAATACTCATAAAAGAGGATATAATCGCGGAAATGAGGGTCCTCCTGGAATTTTTCAGAAGTACCATAGACGGGGCGCCTTCCTTCTTCATCCTTGCTAAACAAACGAATAAGTCGCTGAACAAGTTCATCTGCAATTTCCCGGAGCGAATGGTGCTTCTTGGAGCCTGTGGGATACTCTATCTGGAACTCGTCTCCGTAGTATTTATGAAATTTATACAACGACTCAATCAGGAGGTAATTCATTGGGAACCAGACCGGCCCTCGCCAGTTAGAATTACCCCCAAAAAAGTCTGAATCAGATTCTGCAGGCAGGTACTGCACCACAAAATCATTGTCATTTGCGTGGAACACATAGGGATGCTCCAGGTGATACCGGGAAAGGGCACGTATGCCATGGTCAGAGAGGAATTCTGTTTCATCCAGCATGCGCGTTAGGAGCTTTTTCATCCGGTGCCTCCGCACGAGGGCCAGCAGGTGCATATCCCCTTTACCGGGAACTTTCCAGCGAGAAACAAGGTTGGCGAGCTCTGGCCTGTTTTCCAGCACCCATTCCATGTGGGCAGTGAACTCTGGCATGTCCTTCAGCAAGTTTTCCTGGAGTACCTCTACTGCAAACAAGGGGGTAAGGCCCACCATTGAGCGAACTTTTAGCTGTATTTTTTCACCGCTAGGCAGGTTCAGGACATCGTAGAAAAAGTTGTCTTCATCGTCCCAAATATTGATCCCCTCATCAGCGATGTTGGCCATGGCCCCGGCAATGTACAGGAAGTGTTCAAAGAACTTGGCGGCCATGTGCTGGTAAATGGGGTTTTCCTTGGCCAGCTCCAGGGAAATGCGCAACAAGTTTAGGCTGTACATCGCCATCCAGCTTGTGCCATCCGCCTGCTCGATGTAGCCTCCTGTAGGAAGCTGGGCACTGCGGTCAAATACCCCAATATTATCCAATCCCAGGAAGCCTCCCTGGAACACGTTTTTCCCTTCCCGGTCTTTTCGGTTTACCCACCAGGTAAAATTCAGCAAGAGCTTATGGAATATTCGTTCGAGAAACCCTCGGTCTCCTTTTCCCCCATTTTGCTCTTTGTCAATCTGGTACACCCGCCAAGTGGCCCATGCATGCACAGGAGGGTTTACATCACTGAAGTTCCACTCATAGGCTGGTAATTGTCCGTTGGGATGCATGTAGGCATCGGTGATGAACAATACCAGCTGTTCTTTGGCAAATTCAGCATCAAGTTCCGCAAGGGGAATACAATGAAACGCCAGGTCCCAGGCTGCATACCAGGGGTATTCCCACTTGTCAGGCATGGAAATAATATCCGAATTGTGCAGGTGCATCCACTCATGGTTACGTCCATGGTGGCGAACGGGTGGTGGCTCAGGATAGGTAGTATCTCCTGAAAGCCATTTGGGAACATCGTAATAGTAAAATTGCTTGGTCCACAACATCCCGGCATAGGCTTGCCGTTGGATATTTCGGAGGTCAGGATCGTTGATGCCTTCTTGTAGCTCCTGGTAAAACTCGTTTGCTTCCTGCAACCGGGTATCCATGGTGTAATCAAACCCAGAAAACGGATCCAACCGACCAGAAGGGCCCAGACGAAGCCGAATGCTTTTATGCCCTCCAGCAGGTACCACGAGGTTGTAAAAGGCAGATGCTTTGGTCCCAATCGCCTGACCACCGTCAGGCTTTATGAACACAGCGTCGGGATTTCCATTCACCAGAAAGTCATTTATTCCATCCTTGTAAAACCCTTTGGCTACAGGCTCCTGGTAAAGGCGGGTCCGGTTGGTTTCATTTTCACAAAATAACAAATCGGGGCCTTCCTTGCAGTACAAACTGAGCTTGGGAAGGGCTCGATGCTGGATGTCAATTACGCCTGGATGAAAAGATTCTAACTTAGGTTTGTATTCGTCTCCCCCCCACTCCCAAGTATTTCGGAACCATAAGGTAGGCAGCACACATAGAGGCGCATCCTCAGGCCCACGGTTATGCACCAGAATCCGAATGAGGATATCCTCTTCAGATGCCTTGGCATATTCCACGAATACATCAAAATATTCATTGCTGTCAAAAATACCGGTATCAATCAACTCAAACTCAGGCTCCAACCTCCCACGGCTTGTATTTTCCCCTACCAATTCTCCATATGGAAATGCCTTTTGAGGGTACTTATATAGCATCTTCATGTAGGAATGAGAAGGGGTGTTGTCGAGGTAATAGTAATATTCTTTCACATCCTCTCCATGGTTGCCCTCATGGCCTGTTAGTCCATACAGCCGTTCTTTCAGGATAGAATCCTGGTGGTTCCACAAGCCCAGGCTGAAACACAATAACTGGTTCTCTTCAGAAATCCCTGCGATGCCTTCTTCTCCCCAACGAAATGCTTTGCTGCGCGCCAGGTCATGGGTCAGGTACCCCCACGCATTGCCATCCGTGCTGTAATCCTCCCGGACCGTCCCCCACTGACGCTCGGAAAGATAGGGCCCCCATTTTCGCCATTCACGAATCCCGGCATTGGCTTCTGAAAGCCGTTTAAACTCCTGCGAGGTACGTTGGTTTTTTCCCATACTGAAGGTCCAAAGTTAGCGCGTAAATTTAGGTGAAAACCCTAAAATGACAAGCCACTTCCCCGAATGGATGTAACATTGATGTAACATCATTCCTCTATTTTCATGTACAGGGGAAGACCGAGGGCTAAAAATCCCACCTCTTTAAGCCATATTAAGCGATTTTAGCGGTTTTTGATTAGATTTAATAATTCATATACTTTGCTTAATAACAAGTTTACCTCAAGTTCTTATTCTTGAATTTACCCTGTTAATTTAAACCTTCGTTTTGGCAATTGAATTGGCACTGCAATTTCTCTTATTTTCGCAGTCCATTACCTATAGAGTTACTTATGTCGAAGCTCATTACAAAACCTGCATATATTGAAGCCGTTAGCTTGAAAAAGTATAAAATGGCGGGTGCAGCACGTCCCCTAATGAAGCTCACAGGGGTAGACCGTATCAATGAGATCTGTGAGCAACTTGATTCGCCAGACGAGCGAGCTTTTGTGGATGGTTTTTTTTCTGCGCTGGATATACAGATTGAATTTGATACCAGGGAGTTAAGGAATGTTCCCTCCAGCGGAGCATTTATTAGCATTGCGAACCATCCGTTTGGTATTTTGGATGGCATGATCCTGCTGAAATTGCTGTTAGATCGACGACCGGATTATAAGCTTGGAGGTAATTTGTTGCTTCAACAAATTGATCCTTTACAAAATTTTTTATTAAAGCCTTCCTCTCCATCAGCAAATGAACTTAGTTTTGAACATCCTGATGTAACCAATCAACTAAGGGATCATTTAGTTCAAGGAAATGGACTGGGCATTTTTCCGTCTGGAGTAGTCTCATCCTTCCGGCCTAGCCAGGGAGGTGTGGTAGACCCGATGTGGGACCGTTACGCCATAAAATTCATCCGCCATTCAAAGGTGCCAGTTGTTCCCATATTTGTACAAGGAGGAAATAGTGCCGTATTTCAGCTGATGAGTATGTTTCATCCTTCTCTGCAAAAGCTCGCCATGCCCAAGGAGACTTTGAGAAAGCAAAACAGCAGCATCAAAGTACGAATAGGGAAACCAATTTCAGTAGAGGATTTGAGCAGCGTAAAAACCAACTCACGCCTCAGCAGGTACCTGCGTGCGAGGACTTACTCCCTCGGCTCTGCCCTCAAGGTAAAACCATTTTTCAACAATGAACAAGTGACTGTTTCCCACAACCACATTCAAGATATTGCCCCTGCAGTAGATTTGGCACATATTCAAAAGGAAATTGATCACCTTCGTGATTCTGGTTCTCGGTATGTCCAACATCAAGGGTTCGAAGGCTTTATTGCCGAGGCTACCCAGGTGCCAAACTTGCTTCAGGAAATTGGCCGTCAGCGTGAAATCACTTTTCGTGCAGTAGGAGAAGGTACCAATCAGGCATCAGACCTGGATGAGTATGACCTGTATTATTACCACCTGATTTTGTGGGACAACGAATCCAAAAAAGTTGCAGGTTCCTATCGATTGGGCAAAGGGGATGAAATCATCACCAAATATGGGCTCCGGGGCTTCTACACCCACAGCCTATTCAAAATCAAGCGAAAGTTTGGCAATATCATGTCAAAAGCTGTGGAACTCGGGCGGTCTTTTATTGCCCAAGAATACCAGCGAAAGCGGATGCCACTATTTCTTCTTTGGCGTGGCATCAATGTGTTTTTGGAGCGTCACCCTGATATGCGCTACCTGGTAGGACCGGTCAGTATCAGCAATAGCTACTCACGCCTTTCGCGCTCCTTTATCGTGGCGTACATCAAGCAGTTTTATTTTGACAACAAACTCTCCAAGCTAGTCAAACCCCGGAAAAAATTCCGAACCAAATTTGCAGAACGCGAAGTTGCTTCCCTCATGGAAGGCATGACGCCAGACCTCCACAAGGCCGATGATGTCATTTCCAGTCTGGAACCTTCCCGCTTCAAAATGCCGGTATTGATCAAGAAGTACATCCACCAAAATGCTCGGATCATTGCGTTTAATGTTGATCCCAATTTCAATGATGCCTTGGATGGGTTTATGATTTTGGATTTGGACAATTTACCTCAGGCCACGCTTGATGGATTGTCAAGGCTACAATAAGCCGCATGTTTAATTATCACCCAACTTGTTCAACCCCGTTTTGCCTACATAAAGTACTTCGACCAGGACGTTGCCTTTGCATGGATTGACATAAATCATCCATCAAAATGAGGGTTTTCTCACCATAGATATGGATTTTTTTTATTATATAGGTGTTTCATCATATCTATATACCTAATTATTACCTCAAAGATATACACCCATGCTTAATCTGGTATTATTTGGCCCTCCAGGGGCAGGCAAAGGCACTCAATCTGAGTTGATCATCGAAAAATTTGGACTGGTACACCTTTCAACTGGCGATATGCTTCGTGCAGAGAAAGCTTCCGGCTCTGAATTAGGAAAACGCGTTGCTGAAATTATGGCTTCTGGTCAATTGGTTTCTGATGAAGTGGTGATCGAACTTATTAACGCCAACCTGGACAAAAACCCCGACGCGAAGGGATTCATATTTGACGGATTTCCACGTACAGTTGCACAGGCAGAAGCCTTGGACAAATTGATGCAGAGCCGTGGGGACAGCATTACTTGCATGGTAAGCCTCAAAGTACCAGAAGAGGAATTGGTTACTCGCCTCGTTAAGCGTGGTCAGGATAGCGGCCGCGCCGATGACAACGAAGAAACCATTCGCAAGCGTATCGCTGTTTACAACGAATCAACCCTGCCAGTAGCCACTTACTACCAAGGACAAAGTAAGTTACATGAAGTAGAGGGTGTTGGCTCTATCGAAGACATTGCGGGAAGGGTTTCAAGTGTATTGACCACGGTTGTATAAGCCCGGTTCCTTTTTACCATATAAACTGCACCTTTTCATCGGGGTGCAGTTTTTGTTTATAGGAAAAATGGTAGGGGAAAGCCTTAATGTACCCAGGGAATAAATACCCCTGAAATAGACCATAGGTCACGGTCTTGGCGCATCAGCCGAAAATTTACCCGTACTTCAATCTCTTCCGGATGATCCTTTGCCCAAAAGCTGATAACCGTGGTTACAAAGGCTTCTTCTTGCTCAATTTTCACCTTTTCAAACCCCAATCCACATAACTGCGGATTCTGGTATGTATTGAACCAACGCATCAGTTTTTCCAGGAACACCTCCCGATTTAAAGGCGTCATCTTTACTGCCTGAACTTTCTGTGCCAGCATACCTTCCACTAACTTCCACTGCTTTTCGAAGAGTTTATTCAGAAAAAAGGTCACGCTGCGCCGAACTTCCCCCTGTAAATCTGGGTGATAATCATCGTAACAGTAGCGTTTTCTCTTGGTCTGAATCGGAATCTGGTCAACCTCTTCGGTAAATACTTCTTCGGTGATAAATCGGTACAACTCCCGGGGATCAACATCTCTGTCAGACTGGACCTCGATATGATGTTCCTTTAACAATAACAACAACCGGGTAAGCTCCTCAGGTACATCCGTCCGAAACAGCTCATCAGCAGTGGGAATGTACTTGGGAGAGCCAATATACCGGAACACAGATAGCCCATCTTTGCTTTCCGCCTTCTCATTTATGTCCTCCAACTCATCTAACCAAAGCCGTTCGAACTCTGGAGGCAACAGCCCGTTTGTCTGCACTTCCACTCCATACTGGGCCAGGAGCCGCAATTTGCGGACATCATTGTCGAACTGAAGTTCATGAGAATTATGGGATTCGGGCGTGCTCATCCAGGGGTAAAAAGAGAGTTATTGTGCTTATATGAACATACGAAAAAAGCAGCATGTTCAGAAATCGTCGGTATCAGAAATTTTGGCTTCCATTTCGTCTGCTGCCTCAATGACCATTTGAATGGCAGCGTTCAACACAGAAATATCTGCCGTTCCACTGATTTTAACGGAAAAAGCAACGTAATAGGTAGCGTCCTCCTCATCAAATCCAACTTCCCATGCCCCAAATTTTTTCCTCGAATTATCTTGCAGCAGGTTCATGCTCAACTCATATGAAGGACGCTCTTTTCCCACATAAACCAAAGACCATAATTCCCGAACTTCCCGATCGGCATAGGTCACAGTATTGGCATTTACGGTAATGACCTGGGACCGCTCTTTATCTATGTTAAAGATGAGTTTATAATCATCCGTTTCGGTCATCTGGTAATTGTATTCCAGCTCTTTCAAGAGCAAGCGTACGTCTTTAGTCGAATCAATTGGCTGCTCTGCAGGTGTCTGGGCGTTTGCCTGAAACAGAAAGAACCAGCAAAACAGCACACTACAAAGAGAAAACAAGTTTATGGGCATGAGAGTAATGTGAGGCGGTTAAACTACGGAGATCGGCAGCTTGTTCAAAGCTTTGCATCGCCTTAGCGTTCCGAATTGAGACAAGCAAGCTGATTCAATTTGAAACAGATTTCGACACATAGACAAAGCTGAATGTGACCGCAGTTTGATTTTCAGTAGGTTAGCAACGGAATAATTCTTGGCCTACAAAGATACCCCATCAAACGGGAAAACTTAGACCAAAATACCCTCCATATGCTACGTTCCTATTTATTAGTCGCCTTACGAAACCTGCAAAGACAAAAATTTTTCAGTGCTCTGAATATCCTTGGGCTATCTCTGGGTCTGGCTGCGAGCTTACTCCTGGTGAAATACATTTCTTATGAATGGAGCTATGACCGGTTCCATTCCAATGCAGATCGTATTTACGGCGTAAGCAGTGGCACCTACCCAAATGAAAATGGATATGCGGTAACTTCTCCATTGGTGGCTCCAGCCCTGCAGGCTAACTTCCCGGAAGTGGTGGCAGCGGCGCGTATTTTCCCAACAGAACCCAATGTAACCGCCAATCGAGGCAGGAATATCTTTCATCAAAAGGTTGAAAATGCCTTATATGCCAACCATGCTTTCCTGAAGGTATTTGATTTTGGCTGCTCTCCAGGGGCAAGTCTGCTGGAACCCCTTAGCACCGTTATATCAGAAGACCTGGCCTTCAAACTATTTGGCACCACAGATGTGATCGGAAAAAGCCTGGCAATAAAAGGGATGTTCGAAAGTGTGTACACCATCACAGGAACATTTGGTGAGCTTCCCGGGAATTCTATGCTACAATTCGAATTATTGGTCTCGGACCATCCCTTTGACCAGAACATGAACTATTACCAGGGATGGAGGGGATTTTTCACGTTTTTGCTTTTGGAAGAGGGAGCAAACCCTGATAACCTTGAGGCACAATTTCCAGAGCTGATTCGCAAATCTCAGGGGGAGGAATCTCGTGAATGGCTCAGGTTACTACCCTTAAAAGACATTTACCTATTTTCCAGTACCAGCTTTGACCTACCAAGGCAGGGGAATATTTCCCTGTTAATCACCATGGGAGTGATCGCCGTTTTCCTGCTCCTGCTTGCCTGGGTCAATTACATCAACCTGGCCACTGCACGCTCCCTTGACCGTGCGCGGGAAGTGGGCATCCGGAAAGTACTGGGCTCAAATCGCAGACAGTTGGTTACCCAATTCATGGCGGAATCATTGGTGCTGAACCTTGTGGCCATGGCCATCGCCTTGGGGCTCGTCCAGTTGTGCTTACCTGCTTTCAATAAGCTCGTAGGGCATCCCGCAGGATCTGGGTTGCTGGGACATGCCGACAGTACCTGGATATGGCTCCTTGCCATGGGAGTGGTCCTCATGGGGAGTTTTGGTGCTGGCATCTACCCGGCATTTATTCTTTCCAGGTTCAAGCCCATTCAAACCCTCAAGGGGAAATTCTCCCATGCCAAGCAAGGGATGCAGGTGCGTCGCGGATTGGTGGTGTTGCAATTTTTTGTGGCAGCCGTTCTTCTCATGGCCACTTTTACGGTGTACCAGCAGATTTCCTATATGCGGTCCCAGCAGCTGGGGATTGAAATTGCGCAGACGTTGATCATCGATGCGCCCGTATTTCAGCAAGAAAAGGATTCCCTAACGGGGGAACGGTTCCGGCGCGCGGTGCAACAGATGCCTGCGGTAACCTCTTTCCTGCATAGTGCAACAGTTCCGGCCTTACAGCCTCACAACTATGGCACTACAGCCTGGCGGCCCGAGGGAGACTCCACCAAACCTGGGCAAGCGATGGTCACCCAGGTGGGAGAAGGGTACTTTGAACATTTTGGGATACAGCTACTCAGTGGCAATGATTATTCCACCCCTACAGCCCAAAAAAGTGGCGCATTGCTCATCAATGAATCCCTTCGGAAACAACTCGGATTTTCTTCTTCAGAATCAGCTGTTGGGAAACGCATTCGAACCGGTAACCGAGTCAGCCCCCAGGTAATTCAGGGCGTGGTGAGTGATTTCCACAGTGCCGGCTTACAATCCGCCATTAACCCCAGTTTGTTCCAATTTGCCCCAACTGGTCAGTTTTTCTCCCTGCACTTATCAACCACCGGCCATGAACTTGCGAACGTGGTGAAGAAAATCGAAACGGTTTACACGAACCTGTTCCCGGCCGAACCCTTCGAGTACACCTTCCTGGACCAGGCATTTGAAAAAGAATACCAGCAGGACCGCAGGTTTGGGATGATCTTCGGCCTTTTCACGGGCCTCACCCTGCTGATCGCCTGCTTGGGACTTCTGGGACTTTCAGCCTTCAGCGCAGCACAGCGCACCCGGGAGTTGAGCATACGCAAAGTAATGGGGGCCACCGCAACCGACCTGTGGAATTTGCTCACAAAAGAGTTCCTCACCTTGGTGATTTTGGCTAATTTGCTGGCGTGGCCGGTAGCCTGGTGGTTGCTTTCTCAATGGCTGGACCAATATGCGTATCACATTTCGTTTGGAATTGGGTTAGCCGTCGTACCAGCCATGCTGATGTTAGCAATAGCCCTCTCTGCAGTGAGTTACCAGAGTTGGCGCGCGGCCCGGGTAGATCCTGCCAAAAGCCTAAAATATGAGTGATTCTGCTCCTTCTACTGAACCCCTGTTGACCGGTGACGGTTCCTACAGTTTGTATTCCCAAACCTATGGGGAACCGTACCACTCCAGACATGGTGCCATAAGTGAATCTCGCCATGTATTCATCCGCATGGGCCTGGAAGCTTTTCTGGTAAATTCTCCTGAACAGGTGCGTATCCTCGAAATGGGACTGGGCACTGGATTGAATGCCTGGCTTACCGCCTTGTATCCCCTGGAAATACCCGTTACCTACACCGCGCTAGAGGCCTATCCGTTAGGAGCATCTCAGTGGCAAGCCCTCAATTACGCTGAGCTGGCCGAAGATCCCAACCAGGTTTTTGAAAACATTCACCAGGCAGCTTGGTATACGCGGGTTCCCCTAACGGATCAATTTACCCTGGAAAAAGTTCATGCTACCTTGGAGGATTTTCAATCTCCTCAAGCGTTTGACGTGGTCTATTTTGATGCTTTTGCCCCCAATTCCCAACCCGAACTCTGGACTGAAGCAGTTTTCGAAAAAATGTACGGCCTTATGGCTCCCGGGGGACTGTTGGTCACCTACTGCGCTAAAGGTGCGGTTCGCCGAGCAATGCAAGCCGCAGGCTTTGAGGTGGAGCGGCTGCCGGGACCGCCGGGCAAGCGGGAGATGTTAAGGGCGAGGCGTTAAGATAAATTTCTTACTTCACAAGTTCCAACAAATTGTATTTATCATAAGAATCATTTGCTTTCAAGTGACTCAATAGCTCATTCTTGGCTTCAAGGTGTAGCCAAATGACGGGGTTAATTCCAAAGATTTTCCCACCTTAATTGCCATGTCGGTATTTATTTTACGACGGCCCTTTAAGGTTGTAACTAGGTTGGAATAATCATACTCAATATACGCCGCGAACTTCTTTTTACTTATGTTAGCTGCTTTAAGGAGGTTTTCAATAAAATTTCCAGCAGGGATTATTTCCTCTATATGTTCATCAGATAAATAAGATTCCATTTGAAATCTGAGCGAGATAATCTGATTATTCATTTTTTCTGAATCAGGTTGTCCCATGTGATCAGCTTTAATCATGTCCTGTAGTGCCTTAAATTCCTTACTGTTAAGGTTGACAAGACTTTCCCCAAGGCCGTTCACTCCTCCTTCATTTATACCAGTACGATTCTTCATCTCCTTTAACTTAAGTATGTGTTGATCAGTTTTTTTCCAGCTATTAGATCAAAGAATGCTCTAGTTCCATGAATAATACACCATCACCTCACCCGTTTCAGCTCATACGGCTTTAAAAATGCAGCAAAATGAACCTTGAATTCAGCAGCCAATTTCATGGCTAAATTCTTGGTGATCTCCCTTCTGTATTTCAAGACATCATTGATGAGTTGGGGTGAAACGTTTAGCCTTTTCGAGACTTCCAGCTGGGTAAGGTTATTCTCCTCTATCAGCTCTGCAAATAGTTCAACTGGACCGAATTCAAATCGATCATTTTTCATCAACCGGTCATTGTAGTCATCAATCAATAAGGACAACAACTCTATTTCCTCTGACTCTGCAGAACTACTAGAGACAAGATTCTCCAAAATCTCGCAGTATTCAGTGTACTGTTCTAGAGTTTTGATGACAGTGTAGCGCAAATTCATCTTGGATAAATTGGGAAACCATTTGTACCTCAATTTAGTCAAAATAATGCGCCAAACCTGCATACTTCACGATCATAAAGAAATCAACCGATACTATCCTTCCTCCCAAAAATTCCTTATTTTAAAACCCTAAAACCTAACAGCCAACGCCTAACACCTTCTCCCGCCCATGTTCATCCCCTTCTTCCAACTCCTCAAAAGCCAAGGCATCACCGTAAGCCTGAAAGAGTTCCTCCACCTGATGGAGGCACTGGCAAAGGGCATCTGCCCACCGGATATCGAGGAATTCTACTACCTGAGCCGCAGTTTGCTGGTGAAGCATGAAGGGCAACTCGACCGCTACGACCAGTTATTCGGGCATTACTTCAAAGGACAAGATGATGTGGGGCAGGACCTGTGGGACGACATCCCGGAAGAATGGATCAAGGCACATTTCTCCAACCTTACCCCGGAAGAGCAGGTATTAATCGAGGAGATGGGCGGTATTGAAGCCTTGATAGAGCGATTTCGTGAGCTCATGAAAGAGCAGCAAGAACGGCACGAGGGGGGAGATACTTTCATCGGGACATTGGGCAGCTCTCCCTACGGCAATGAAGGGGACCCTTCGCAAGGATACCACATTGGCCCAAAGCGGGGAAATAACAATGAAGCCAGGAAGGTCTGGGAAAAACGGGAATACGCCAACTTGGATGACAAAAAGGAACTCAATACCCGTAGCATTAAAATGGCGCTTCGGCAATTGCGGCTGTTGACCCGCGAAGGTCGCCCCACCGAGCTGGACCTGGACCGAACCATTCGCAAGACTTCTGAAAATGCCGGGATGCTGGACCTGCACCTTGTGCCCAGCCGGAAAAACCGGGTGAAAGTGCTGCTGCTCCTAGACATTGGCGGGTCCATGGATGACCACATTGAGCTGTGTGCAGACCTGTTTTCCGCTGCGCGATACGAATTCAAGCACCTGGAAGCCTACTATTTCCACAACTGCCTGTATGAGTATGTGTGGCGGGATAACCGTCGCAGGTACACCAACCGCATTCCTACCTGGGAGCTGTTGCACACCTATTCCAGAGATTATAAACTGATCTTTGTGGGCGATGCGGCCATGTCGCCGACAGAACTGATGTACCAGGGAGGGAGCGTGGAGCATTGGAACGAAGAACCGGGCTTTGTATGGCTGGAACGCATGCGAGATCACTTTTCCCACATTGTCTGGCTCAACCCCAACCCGGAGGAATACTGGGACCTATTTGATTCCACCCGGATGCTCAATAAATTTTTTGACAAAAAAATGTATCCCCTCACACTGGAGGGGATAGGTCATGCCATGAAAAGCTTGAAAGCTAAGCGGTGATTACAACTTGGAATGCGTGCCGTCACAAAATGGGCCACCTTCGCTATGCTTGCAGCCGCAGAAGGCCACTTTCTGAGCTTCTTCTAATTCAGCTTTAATTGGGGTCATGCCAGTTCCTTTGTGTGAACCATCACAAAATGGTTGCTTATCACTTTGGCCGCAAGAACACCAGTAGTAGGTGCCTGCTTCCAATTCCATGACGTACGGTCCATTTTTCGCGATTACAGATTGGGACATATGATTACTTTTGTGGGTTATAAATAAAAATTCAAACATTCTGGTGCCAAATGGTTTGACCCATTGATAAACACACATATGTTTGCCGTATGAAGTTGCAGTTTTACAAATACCAGGGAACCGGAAACGACTTTGTGCTATTTGACAATCGGGAACTTAGGTTGGAAGAAAAGCTTACCCCAGAGCAGATCGCCTGGCTATGCGATCGTCGTTTTGGTATTGGTGCGGACGGCCTGATGTTGCTGACCCCTTCGGCAGCACAGGATTTCAAAATGATCTACTACAACTCTGATGGCAACGAGAGCACGATGTGTGGCAATGGAGGCCGTTGTATCATGGCATTTGCCCACCGGATGGGCATGGTGGGCACCCAAGCTACCTTTGAAGCCATTGATGGACTCCACCAAGCCGAGATTTTGTCAAATGGGGAAGTGCGTCTGGAAATGATCCAGCCCTACGGGTTTGAGCAGCTTTCAGATCAGGATGTATGGCTGCATACGGGTTCTCCCCATTACCTGCGATTTGTAACCGAGGAGGTAGCCGAAGTCAATGTAGACAAAACCGGACGAGAGCTGCGACATCATCCGAAGTTTACAGACATCGGTGGGACGAATGTCAACTTCGTTAAGGTAATGGCACCTGCTCAGCTCAGCATGCGCACCTACGAACGAGGGGTTGAGGCGGAGACGCTTAGTTGTGGAACTGGTGTGACTGCTGCGGCATATGCATACCTCAAACAGGCGTCCTCCCCTACCCCAACAGTGGGCGTAACCACCCCAGGAGGAAACCTACAAGTTCATGTCCAGGATATGGGGAATGAAAATGAACGGGTATTCTTGCAGGGTCCAGGGAAAGCAGTTTTTCAGGGAGAAATCGAATTGTAACAATTCCGTTCTGATCAAGTTTTCTCATCAGTTCCTCCTAACTAAGAAATTAGTGAGTGGGCTTCTCTGATTCAGCCATGACTGCCAATTCTCTCTAATCCCTACATACTTTGGTAGGGGTAAATAGTTGAATATACCCCTATTGCCGCGTTATTTTTGAATGCTAAACCAAACTATTTCAAGAGATGAAACCAAGATATACTGCACTTGGGCTTGCCATTGGGTTGCTCATTATCTCCTGTGAGCAAAAAAACAGTGGTCCCAAGCCTGTGAAGAAGGCCATTGAAACCAAATACATGAAGCCTGAGGTATCTCCTGCGGATGATTTTTACACCTACGTGAACGGGACCTGGCTGGAACAAACTCCAATTCCTGAGGACCGCGATTCCTGGGGAAGTTTCCATGAACTCAGAGCCGACAATGAACACTTATTATACGATGAACTGAAAAAAGGCATCAAAAACGACCAGCAGTCAGGCAATGATGACGTTGCCAAGACGATTCAGTTTTTCAAGGTGGCGATGGACTCAGTACTGGCGGAAACAGTAGGCATTACGCCTGTAACACCCATCCTTGAACAGATCAACCAGGTTACCACTTTCCAGGAGGCGTTGAACTTATTGCCAGAGCTACATAATAAAGGGATAGGTGGCCTTTTTGGCTCTTATGTATATGAGGACAAGGGAAACAGCAAGATGATGACCTTGTACCTCAGCCAAAGTGGACTCAGTTTACCTGATCGGGATTATTACCTAAAAGACACGGAGGTTTATCAAAAATACCGGCAAGAGTATGTGGCGACCATCCAGAAAATGTTTGAGTTGGCGGGTATGGATGCTGAAATTGCTCAAAAAGATGCGGCTGCCGTTCTGAAGCTGGAAACCCAAATGGCAGAGGAATTCATGAGCCGCGTGGAGCGTCGCAACCCGCTCAACACCTATCACCGAATGAGCCTGGATCGCTTGCAAGAAATCAGCCCCAGTGTGAATTGGCAGGCATATTTTACTGGTCGGGGATTGCCTAACATCGATACGCTGATCGTCAGCCAGCCCGATTACATGGAATTCGTTTCTGAATTGCTGCCAAAGACAGATCTTGGTACCCTTCAGGCCTACCTCAAATGGAAGAGTATCCGCTCCTTTGCCCCTTACCTATCGGAGGCGTTTGTGGCGACGCACCACAAATTTTTCAGCGAAACCCTTCGCGGGGTGAAAGAGCGTGAGCCGCGCTGGCGCAAGATGGTTTCCCTGACCAATGCCATGATCGGGGAAGGATTGGGACAAATGTATGTGAAAAGAGCCTTTTCAAAGGAAGCCAAAGAGGATGTAAAGCAAATGGTAGAGAAGATTCGTGAGGCACTTGCCGTACGAATCGACAACCTGGAATGGATGTCCGGAGAGACGAAAAAACAGGCCCACAAAAAACTTACAGCCATTCAGGTAAAAATCGGCTATCCAGACCAATGGCGGGATTATGGTACCATGCAAATTGGGGATGAAAGCCTGGTCAACAATGTATTAGAAGCACGTCGGTTTGAAAATAATCGGAGGATGAATCGCTATGGCAAACCCTCAGACCGGATGGAATGGGGCATGACTCCACAGACCGTAAATGCTTATTACAGTCCCTTGAAAAATGAAATTGTATTTCCCGCTGGTATTCTTCAACCTCCTTTTTACAGCCTGGATGCGGACGCAGCAGTCAATTTTGGCGGAATTGGAGCCGTCATTGGCCATGAAATCACCCACGGATTTGATGATTCTGGTCGTAGGTATGACTGGGAAGGCAACCTAAAAAACTGGTGGACTGCAGAGGACAATGAGCGCTTCCAGGAACGTGCTCAGGTACTGGTTGAGCAGTTTAATGAATACAAAGTGCTGGACAGCCTGAATGTGAACGGCAGATTAACCTTAGGCGAAAACATTGCTGACCTGGGTGGAATTTTGCTTGCGTATGATGCATTACAGCTTTACCTGAAAGAAAATGAACGTCCCGGAGATATTGATGGCTTTAGCCCTGAGCAACGGTTTTTCCTGTCCTGGGCAACTGTTTGGCGTAGAAATATCCGAGACGAGCGTCAACGTCAGTTGATCCTGACAGATTCTCACTCTCCAGGTCAGTTTCGCGCCAATGGCCCGATCTCCAATGTACCCGCCTTTTTTGAGGCCTTTGCAGTGGCAGAAAATTCTCCTATGCGCAGACCTGATTCGGCACATGTAAAGATTTGGTAGAAAAGAAGGATTCATTGTTCCTTCTCTGAAAATACTTCCATAAAAAAAGCTACTGGTGACAGTAGCTTTTTTGCATTAAAAATGTCAAATTATGTGTTGTAAAGACCAACCACTATGAAAGTTATCAGCAACACAAACCTCAGTCGTCGTATGCGTCAATGGTGGTACCTCAAACTGTTAGTAGACCTTTGGGTACAAGGCTGGGAAGTAGGCGAACGCATCAAAGGATTCTTTTCTTTTACTCCTTCCTTAAAAAATCGTCCCCATTTTCGAGCGGATTATTGATACTTTTATTTATGAGATTTGTCTAAAATTGACTAATTTCACTCTGACTTAGATCAGACAAAAGAAACTGCTATTATCCTAACATGAAGACTAAAAGCGGAGTTTTCGGATTCACTATTATGTATTTTTTTACTTAGCTCATATATAAGTAAAAACCTTGTAGGATTGGATCACTATCGATTTCTACCATTACCTTAAATCACTATGTTTATAAGTAGTTTGGTAATTAATTCTGATACCGGATGAAAAAATCTCAATTAACGGAATCACTGGATGGTTTTGAATACATCATGCCTGAGTCCGGTTCTTTTGCTTTATACACTGTGCAAAATCGTCTACCTAAAATATTGGAAGATGTTATCAATAATAACTCTCTCACACCAACCCAACACTCGGAATTGAAAGCTCTAGCCGATAATATTCCTGAATTTAAAGTTAAAGAGTTGGAACTCCATATTGAAGAAGAAGTATATTGGAAGAATTTCATGAATAAATATTTTGATAAAGCTCTAATCACCATTC
>JBCDIQ010000064.1:0-18928 GCA_039024295.1 Bacteroidota bacterium
CGTTTGCAATCTCGATGGAAAAAGAAACGAGCTACTCCTATAAAAGCTATTGGAATCCGGGAGCACAGGATTCTCTGTATGAGGCGATCATCGTTACAAATTTGATTGATAGCCTACTTTCTATTTGTAATTCCGAGGTCTTAATATCTGGTTTTAATAGCCGCATCCCTTTCGAGTCCTATTTTGGTGATGGAACCTGGATAGTATTGAGGTTTTTGCCAAGAAACCAACGTTGGCGATATAGAAGGGAACGAAAAAAGTACCGAAGAGCACATGGCCTGGAACCTTGAAGGAGAATTATTACCTTCAGGTTTTCTCCCAGGTAAATAGGGAAGCGTATGAGGCATGTTTTCGTTTTGATGGTCTGGCTTATCTGGTTGGTGGGGACTTCGTTTGCTAGTGGGCCATTGATTTGGGGTTGGAGGGTTAAAGATCTTTCTCTGACTTACACCCATTCATGGGTAGATGGTACTTTTATGCAGGGTGGTGAACTTTTTTATGACATGACAGCCAAAAATTGTCTGGGAGCGATTACTTACCGAGGCATTGGAATGGTGGCCACCTGGGACCAATCACAACAGATTCAGTCTTTTGGTGCGAAAGCACGATATACCCCATACAAGCTCTCTATCCCCAGGTCAGGGTATATCAAATTGTTATTCCCATATGGCTTTTTCCAAACCACTCGTGAATTTTCAGTTATCAATGAAAATGTTGAAGGATATGCTTTCCGACCTGGGTTGGGAGTGGCAGGAATCTTCTTTGCAAGAAGTCCTATACATCTGCGTGCTGGAATTGAAATAGGATATGATTTCTACGAAGCCCAACTAGAGCGAAATAATTCCCTTGTCATTTCTGGCTCTATTGGAATTGGGATAAAAGCCAGGGGCTGGCTAAAAAGAAAGAAAAATGATTAAGGTCAGGCAATCAAAATTTCAGTAGAGGCTATATTTAGCCATCAACGAGAGTAAAACCTATGAAGAATCTGCTCATACTTTTCCTCTGTCTTGAGCTGTTAATGGGTGTTTCTTATGCATGGGAGCCGTGCAGGATATATTGGGGCAGAAGGGATATTGCTTTAACCTACAATCCAACCTGGATAAGAGGAGAGTGGGGTTCTGAAGTTGAATTATTTTTTGATAGGACCAATCAGGACTGCATTAGTTCTCCCTACAGAGGGATAGGTATTATCACATCATGGAACCACTCTACCGAACTTAGGTCCATCGGGGCAAAGGTTCGATATTCTCCCTATATCGGCCACCTTATTTCTGACCCCCAAATTAGGCTGCTCTCACCTTACGGTTTTTTGCAAGTATCCAGAGAATTTTCCTCCAACCAAGGACCTCCAGTAGGACAATTCCTTCGGACAGGGGTCGGTACTACCGGGTATTTGCTACACCAGAATAGAGTTCATCTAAGGTTTGGCATGGAAGTCGGCTGGGAATTTTACGACCAACAACTAGACAGGGATAACTCCCTTGTCATTTCTGCCTCGATCGGTATCGGGATCAACACCTGGAATCGCCCCAGAAAACGACTTCTTCGAAAAAAGGATTGATAATGTTAATTTCCACACATGAAACTCTTCAAGCGTATCCTCTTAGGCATTTTCTCTCTCGTTGTGTTGGTGATTGGAATTGGGGCAATTTTTCTTAAAACAAGTCCTCAGTTTGGTGGAGAGGCCTCTGAGGAGGATCGTGCGCGCTATGCCAAGACCGGGCATTATAATGGAGAGATTTTCTTGAATGAGGAGGAAATTGTCATGGAAATAAACTGCCACAGCATCACCCAGATGATCAAAGAGTTTTGGGAACCCGATCCACAGGTGGCACCGAAAGAAGAGATTGCCGTTCAACAAATAACCCCTCAAACGCTGATCGAAAAACCGGACTCTTTGGTACGGCTTACGTGGTTTGGACACAGTACCTTTTTGGTGGAAATCAATGGGATGAACCTGTTGCTGGACCCCATTTTCGGCCAGGTGGCAGCACCTCATCCCCTACTTGGCAGGAAGCGATTTAACAGCCAAATGCCTATTTCTATTAACGATCTCCCTCCGATCGATGCGATTATTATCTCTCATGATCATTATGATCACCTGGACTACCCATCGATCAATCAGTTAAAAAACAAGACGGAACACTTTTTTGTGCCAATGGGGGTAGAAAATCACCTAGAGTCTTGGGATATAGCGCCAGAACGGATTCATTCGCTTGATTGGTGGGAAGAGACCACCTTTAAAGGTTTGACAATTGCCTGTACTCCTTCACGGCATATGTCAGGCCGGGCCTTTGGGGATCAATCTGCCACGCTTTGGGGATCTTGGGTGATTAAGGACAGCACCACCAATATTTATTTCAGTGGAGACGGAGGTTATGGGAGGCATTTTAAGAAAATCGGCGAACGATACGGGCCTTTTGACATCGGCCTGATGGAATGTGGGCAGTACAATGTGCTCTGGAAACACGTTCACATGATGCCGGAAGAAACCGTCATGGCAGGTCAGGACGTGAAGGCAAAGATGATTGTGCCCATCCATTGGGGTTCTTTTATCCTGGCTACCCACAGTTGGATTGACCCTGCCCTCCGCGTGACGAAGAAAGCCTCAGAGGTAGGCATGCCCATTTCTACCCCTCGCATTGGGGAACCTATCGTGTTGGGTGCCCATGATTTCCCTCATTCCCGGTGGTGGGAGGCCTACGAAGATTCTGGGAATCTTCATTCAAGCAACTGACCCTTGATTGGCCTTGAAGTAACATTCGGGCTGGCCTGTGCCAAACACCATTCGCAACCCTTCTTCAAACTGGGTAAGCTCAAAATCCATGGCTCGTCTGCGAGCTGCATCGGAAAAAGTCTGCCATACTTCAGGATCTCTCGCAAGGGTTTGTACCGCCTCAACTACGGTATCAAGTTCCCTTACATCTCGAATAAATCCCTCCTGACCTTCCCGAACAATTTCAATTGGCGCGCCAACAGGCGGCACAATTACCGGCAGCCCATACGCCATTCCTTCAATGATGGTCATGCCAAAAGTCTCTGGGAAATGAATGGGATGAGACAAACTCAGCAGCACATCAGCACGCTGATAAATGGGGTGTACGTCTCTTTGTACGTGCAGCAGGTCCAGATTGGCAGGTAGTGCAGTATTTCCTATAAACTCTTCGACTCGTTCCTGTTGTTGGCTAAGCACCAATGTAAAATGATGCTCTGGCAACATTCTGGCAAGTTCGATGTACTCAAAAACGCCTTTCACCTTCTTCATGGAGCACATCATGAGGCAGTTAAGCCTGCCGGGAATTGGTGAGATTCTTTTAAACTTCGAGGCGCGCTGAGCAAAAGATGCTCCTAAAGCATTGTACACTGTATGAGCAGGCAGGTGTTCGAAATCGTGAAAATCCCGTAGGTAATCAGATACATAAATGGCCTCATCAGCAGTAGCAGCTACAGTTTTCAGCAACAATTTGTTAAAAGCAGGAGGGTCAATATGGGTCTCATGCACGTGATAAATCACCCGTTTCCCCATAAGTTTTCCAGCAAGTGCAGCTCCCGCAGGCAAGAGGGTATTGGCATAAATGACTACGGGTTCCTTCCAGTACCTCAATAAGGAACAAAACAAAAGAAGCTGACTCATACCATAATTAAGCAAGCGCCCGTATTTTGAAGGGCTCCATTTGTACCAGACCAACCTCCTTTTGGCCGGCACCTCATCTAAAAACCCTGGTCCTTCACTTGTATGGAGGTAAACAGGGTGGCCGGCTTTGTCCAGTGCTTCAATGGCAGTTTTGAGGACGGCAGGACTCCCACTAAAATCATTAAGCAAGTGGGCAACCACGACAGGTGATTTCATACCTGAAATTGAGGGAATTATCTCAAAATTCTAAATAAACATACAAGCAGCTATTACATCTCTTGGCCCTTTTTCATATCTTGATAGCCTATTCTTGGTGTATATCTGCTCACATTTAACCCTGTTGCGTTTATGAATTGGCCTCAGTTTGCCTTCAGGTTGCCCGTAATGGCCCTAGCCATTAGCGGATGTTCTACCTTTACCACGGTTCCTGAAGAATCTCCCCAAATGAAAGTCTCCACCGAGGAGCAATTCCGTGTAGATGCTTGTCTGGCCTTGGTAGAACAGGAAAAAGGATTGCGGACCTACCATTTGCTTGAGGAAAATGGCAATGTCGCCTTGGTGCAAAAACACAAAGTCCGCGTGGACAGCTTGGACGGCGGAAAAGGCTTCGTGTTTCGGGAGCTGTACAACGTCTTCCACTCAGACGAGGACAATACCACAGAGTACTATTTATCCGAATTCACCCTGAAGCCAGGCGCATTGGAAATTCCCAGCTTGGTGGATGACTATCGTGTGGTGATCAAACCAGATTCAGGCTTTACCTACCCCAACGAAAAATCCGTGTTCAGCCTCTCAAAAATTCATCAGGTGACCCTCGAGCAAAGCGGAACTTATGAGGTGTATGAACTGAAAGGCTATGAACATACCCATGGCCAAAATTTTGAAGACACCATCGTCATTAACCCAGACCTGCCTCCTGCATATACCAAGTTTTGGCACCCCAACTATGGCACCCTTATGGTTCGCTACCAAGGAGGACTTTCATTTGAACTGGTAGAAATGGACGAGACAGCTTATATGCAAGTGCTGCCGGAGTTGATGGAAGAGGTAAAGGGGATGTGAGGATAGGTGTTAGGTAAAAGGTGTTAGGCATTAGCCTTCAGTTTTTGGTGACTAACGACATTAAATATGTTTACAAACGTTTTATGACGATACGGTAAAAATTGATCTTCCTCATATGCTAAGATCACCAAAGTCCGGCCCTGTACTTTTGTTTCTTTTACTGTTGATTTTTGTGGTACAGTATTCTCTCATGGGCCAATCTCCCAAGAACACGGTCATTTCGGGCCACGTATCCAACCATTCCCTTTACCCAACAGATCGTGTAATCGAGGTTGCAGTCATTACGCCGCCCGAAGACTTGGTCTATTCCCTCACTTTGGACGAAAACGGTTACTTCCACACCAATTTCACCTACAACCTTCCTGCTGATTTTTACCTATTCTATCGTGATTTTGCCCTGCTGATTCCTGTTGAACCTGGAGATTCCATGTTCTTTCAAGTGGATGGCGCTTTTGACCAGTTCTCCTCATGGGCAAATCATATTGAAGTAACGGGAAAGGGATCCGACAAAGCCGCTCTGGCTATCCAATTTGAAGGAAGTCTTTGGAAATTTGAGGACAGGGAAAAAATCGCCAGACAAAAATTTATTTCCTTGAGGGCTAATGACTATCTGGCTTATGCGGATAGTGTACGGGAATCAGATTTGACCAAGGCTAACCAATTTATAGATACCAAACAGCCAGGCTCGATCATGCAAACATGGATCAGACAGGTGGCTGAGGAAAACTACTTTTATTTCATGTCTCGGTATCCGGTTTTCTGGGAAAGAAAAAATGAACTGAAGGCCAATCTACCAGAACGATTTTACACATTTCACCTTGAGTTCCTTCAGGATAAATGGACAATAACAGACTGGATGAATGGAGACTTTTGGCGAAATTATACCAACTATTTTGGATACAGAGAGGTAACAGGCCTGATATTTTCCAGAAATAAGGGGAAAGGAATCCCATTTCCGAAACTTGATTCCTTGGTTTATCAACGGTGGGATTCCCTGGATCACATTCCTGATTACGTAGCTCAGATGCACCTCTCACGATATGCCATTGGACGCCTACAAATGATGGACTTAAGTCCCATTGAGGCTTATAATGGCTATTTGGAAAAACGTTTGGGAAATTCTCCATTTTGGCCAAGGATTCAGCAAGAGGCCGACAAGACAAGAAGTGCTTTGGAAGCTGTTTCTCCTCTACCAGCACCTACCTTTTTCTCCCTAACAGGCGTGTCGGGAGAAAGCATTATGGACTCCATTGTTGCCCAACACCCAGATAAGGTCATATGCCTGGATGTTTGGGCCACTTGGTGCGGCCCATGTCGGCAGCAGATGCCATATTCTCATAAATTGCACCAAACACTACAAGATTCCGCTATCGCATTCGTCTACGTATGTATGCAATCTGACTCCGCCCAATACCTGCCAATTATCGAGCATCATCAGCTATCTGGCAGTCATTATTTCTTGGATTCCCTGCAGGGAGAAACCTTTGCGAAAAATTGTCAGCTCCGAGGATTCCCTCAATACCTCATCCTGAATAAAAGGGGGGAAATAGTGAATTACCATGCCCCAAGTCCAAGCTCTGAGGCTTTAAAACCAGCGTTATTAAAAGTTGTCAGGGAATAGCCAAGATAGAATTCCCTAAATCTCAGGGAATCCAGCTAACCCTGTTTTGCTATTTACCTTTTGCTGTATATTCCAGTGCCTTTACATATCTCGCACTTCAACCTTCCTGCTGTCCTAATAATTTCTTCCTGGCACGAAGGAAAGGTTCAAACTCAATACCAGCTGTGGAGGTGCTCATCTTTTGGCGAATCGCCTTATGGGCCAGATCTCCTATGCTTCCCAAATGGGTATGAACCACAGACCTGTCAGCTGTAAATTCCCCCTGTTCAATTGCCCGCCCAATTTTTACGTAAGCCTCCCGAAAAGGGACTCCGCTTAGCACTTCCCTGTTTACAGCTTCTACACTGAAGAGGTATTCATAAATTGAGGCTTGCAAGACCTCCTCTTTTACCTGAATGTTTGCTAGCATATAGGTCGTGATGGATACACAATCCTTCATGTCCTCTATGGCCGGAAGCATGATTTCTTTGATCAACTGTAGGTCGCGGTGGTAGCCCGTAATCAAATTGGTGGTGATGAAGCCTACTTCATTGGGCAATGCCTGAAAACGGTTGCTTTTGGCCCTGATCAGTTCAAAAACATCCGGGTTCTTTTTATGGGGCATGATGCTGCTACCGGTGGTAAGCTCATCTGGAAAAGTGAGGAAGCCAAAATTCTGGCTCATGTACAGACATATATCGCTGGCCAGCTTGTTGAGCGTACTCCCCAGGGAAGCTAAGGCAAAGGCCAAGGTTTTTTCGGTACGCCCCCGGCCCATTTGTGCATAAATAACGTTGTAGGCCAAGGTTTCAAACCCCAGCAAACGGGTGGTCATTTCCCTGTCCAGAGGAAAAGAACTTCCATACCCTGCAGCTGACCCCAAAGGGTTTTGATTGGCAATGCGAAAGGCAGTTTGTAATTGCAACATATCATCGGTAAGACTTTCTGCAAATGCTCCGAACCAAAGTCCGAAACTTGAAGGCATGGCTACTTGGGTGTGGGTATAACCCGGCATGAGCATGTCCTTGTGCTGATCGCTCAGCGTTAATAATTGCTCAAATAAAGCCAGGACCAACTTTGAAAGCGCATGGATTTCGTGGAGGAAGTAGAGTTTCAGGTCGAGCAACACCTGATCATTACGAGAACGCCCACTGTGGACCTTTTTCCCTAAGTCCCCAAGTTCATGGGTAAGCATGAACTCCACCTGGGAGTGTACATCTTCCACTCCTGCCTGGATCTCAAATTCTCCTGCTTCAATCTTCTTAAAAATAGTTCGGAGTGCTTTTTGGAGCACAGGTAATTCCTCTTCTTCCAGGAGCCCGATGTGGGTAAGCATTTCAATATGTGCGAGGGTGCCCAACACATCAAAGGGTGCCAGGAGCAGGTCCAGTTCCCGATCCTTTCCGACAGTAAAAGCTTCTATTCTAGCTTCCGGCGAGGTATCTTTTTGCCACAGTTTCATGGGGCAAAGGTAGAGAATTATGGTGGGTGGGCAACTGGTTGGATGCAACCCGCTTTCCTTCTCCTGGAAGTTGTAGGGTCTGGGAGCTGTTTATAAAAATGGGGGCTGTTACAAATGTCATTTTCTTAGCACTTCTCCGAAATAATCCTAAATTTGCCTTTTGGACATTAAGTAAAACTTTTAACAGTTAACGGCTTGGACATTTTTGATAAGATTGACCGAATGATGTCTACTGACTTAGGACAGTGGGCAGATATTGGCCCTGCGGGCTATTTCACTTATCCAAAACTGGAAGGAGAAATTGCTCCCAGGATGAAGTTTCGCGGGAAAGAAGTCCTTACGTGGTCCATTAATAGCTACCTGGGCCTTGCCAACCACCCCGACATTCGTGAGGTGGATGCACAAGCTGCAGCAGACTGGGGACTGGCTTATCCTATGGGTTCTCGGATGCTGACTGGAAACTCAGATTACCACGAGGCATTTGAGCAAAAAGCGGCTAAATTCATGAAAAAGGACGCTGCATTCCTGTTGAATTTTGGTTACCAAGGTTGTGCTTCCATCATTCAGGCACTTACTGACCGTCGCGATGTCATTGTGTATGACCAACTCGCACACGCCTGTATCATGGACGGCATGAGCATGAGCATTTCTAAGCGTTTCATGTACAAGCACAATGACATGGAGCAGTTGGAAGATCGCCTCAAAAAAGCTGAGCGCATCACCAAGCGTACAGGTGGTGGGATCCTGGTCATCACCGAAGGTGTTTTCGGCATGAAAGGAACCCTTGGCCGACTGGACCAAATCGTTGCCCTCAAGGAGAAGTACAATTTCCGCATTTTTGTGGACGATGCACACGGTTTTGGGGTGATGGGCGACACTGGCATTGGTACTGGAGAGTACTTCGGGGTCCAAGACCAGATAGACGTGATCTTCTGTACGTTTGCAAAATCTATGGCTGGATTTGGTGCATTTGTATGTGGAGATGACAAAGTGGTCAAATACCTCAAATACAACATGCGTTCTCAGATTTATGCAAAGTCTCTTTGCATGCCTATGACGATTGGTGCCATCAAGCGACTCGACATGCTGATGTCTATGCCTGAACTCCGCGAGCGCCTGTGGAACGTAGTTCGCACCCTCCAAAATGGGTTGCGCGAACGTGGGTTTGACATTGGTAATCCTCAGTCACCCGTTACCCCGGTGTACATGCAAGGAGATCCTTTCATGGCAGGCAATATCACCATTGAATTGCGGGAACGCTTTGGCATTTTCGTTTCAATTGTGACCTATCCTGTGGTGGAAAAAGGAGTGATCATGTTGCGCATGATTCCTACCGCTGCCCACACCAAAGAAGACGTAATCGAGACCCTTGATGCCTTCGAAGTGATCCGGGATAACCTCAAAAATGGGGTTTACAACAAACAAGAGCTAGACCTAGCGAAAGTATAAAAAGGCTATTTTTAGGCTTTTTATGCTGTTTTTTTAGCCTGATGGCTTGTAATGATTTTGATTTTGTTATACCTTGGTCGCATAGTTAAAATTTGAAGACCATGGAAAAATACAAAACTTTAAAGGACCTTATCATTTCCGTTGAGGAAGACTTTGCAAAGTTTTACGATAAAGGCAACAAGGCTGCCGGGACTCGTGTACGTAAAGTCATGCAAGAGGTAAAGAACCTCTCTCAGGATATTCGTAAAGAGGTCCAGGAAATCAAGAACAAGGAAGACGAATAAAAGTCTTACGCTTACCTTCTTGAAAAATTAAAACCTGACAGGATATTTCTGTCAGGTTTTTTTATGTTAAAAAACTGATTACCAGGAATTTATGCAGGCACGATCTCTTTCATGATGTTAGCCTTTAACTCTTCGGAGGCTTCGATCAATGGCAAGCGTACCCGCCGATTACACAACCCCTGGGCTTCCATTATGGCCTTGATTCCGGCGGGATTGCCTTCTTCAAAGGCCAAGTGCATCAACGGGAGCAATTGGTAATGAATCTGCCGTGCATCATCTGTTCGGTCAAGCCTTCCCAACCTGACCATTTCACTGAAATCACCCGGAAAAGCATTGGCGATCACGGAAATTACCCCATCAAACCCAAGTGCGACCAGGGGCAGTGTCAAAAAATCGTCTCCTGAAATGACCAAAAAGCCTGGAGGACGATTTTCAATCAATTTCATGCATTGCTCAAAATTTCCTGAAGCCTCCTTGATCGCAACTATGTTGGCCACGTCATTTGCCAGCCGCAAGGTAGTATCGGCCTGTAGGTTCATAGAAGTTCGGCCAGGAACATTATACAAAATAACCGGTAAATGGGTAGCACCCGCAACTGCTTTATAATGCTGATACAATCCTTCCTGGGTGGGCTTGTTGTAATAAGGGCTTACTGATAGGATCGCTGCCGGAGCAAATTTTCGAGTGAAGTGGGCTACTTTTTCACATAAGGAGGCGGTATTATTGCCACCGACACCAACTACAACGGGGACCTTACCCGCTGCTTCTTCCATAAAGGTTTGCACTACCAAGTCTGACTCAGTAGGGCTTAGGGTAACAGACTCACCAGTAGTACCCAGTGCTACCAGGTATTCAACTTTGCCTGCTATCAAATGACGGATGATCCGTCGTAAGGCAGGCAAATCGACTTGCTGCTGTTCATCAAAGGGAGTGACCACTGCCACCCCCGTTCCAATCAGGGAATCCATGAGTATTATAGGTTAAAGGTTCATCCTAACAATTTTCTTCATTTAGGGGCGCAGAAAAGACTTTCTGATTGGGAGACCAACCAGCTTGCATCCACTGCACTGAATCAGTCTGTCTATTTCTCCAACATTTTGAGGAAATAGTCGAACTCTTTTATTTTGGTTTTCATCCTGGTCACATCGCTGCGAATGGGAAAATTGACCATGAGTTCATAGCAGCTTTCGAATCCTGCGGTATGTTTTCCAGTACGTGTTTTGGCATTGGCCATGCTACACAAATACTTGGAAGTCATCCGGTCGGATTCGTCAAAATTCATCAGGATGTCGAGGTCATACTGGCGGATTTTTCCTTCTACGGATTGTACCGGAAAGTCGAGCCAGTTGAGTTTGGAAGGATTGATAAAAATCGAATTTACTGAGCTGTTAAAGGTAGGGACAGACTTTTTCAAAAAATTCAGCTCAATAAGAAATACTTGCTTACGACCCTTTTTTAATTGGTCGATGTACCGTCTAAGGGTTTTAATATCTTCGGTTGTGCACTCGTTGATGTTTACGATCAGCCCCACGTTACGTGCATTTTCAATGTCAACAAAGTCCCTCACGTATTTTCTGCTACGCTCTAAATAACGGATACGACGTCTGCTGAACGTCACCCGCATGGATTGGTACCACGGCACCTTGTTTAGCCAGTTCATCATCGCATTCATTCAGAGATCATTTTCAGGAAGGCCGGCTCATCAATAACTGTTATACCAAGCGAGGCTGCTTTGTCGAGTTTGGAAGGCCCGGCTTTGTCGCCGGCAAGGAGGAAATGGGTTTTACTTGATAAAGAACTTTTTACCTCGCCGCCATAATCTTCAACCAGCTTTTTTATTTCATTCCGGCTAAATTCTGAAAATACCCCGGAAATTACGAAACTTTTTCCATTTAAGCGGTTAGGGGTAGTAGATTTTTCCTTGGTTGACAATTGCAGGCCTGCTCTTTCCAAGCGTTGGAGGACTTCTCGGCTGCCGGGTTTTTCAAGAAAATCCACCAGACTTTCAGCAATCCTACCACCAATGTCCGGAACTGCTTCCAGTTCTTCGCGCGTAGCAGAAGTCAGTGCTTCCATGCTTTTGTAATACCTGGCCAACTTTTTAGCCACCGTAGCCCCTACATACCTGATGCCCAGGCCAAAAAGCATCCGTTCAAATGGCTGCTCCTTGCTTGCTTCTATGCCAGTCAGCAGGTTTTTGGCTGATAAATCTGCAAATCGCTCCAAGGCAATCAGCTGGTCATAGGTCAGGTCATATAAATCTGCGTAAGTATGAATTAAGCCTTCATCCACTAGCTGATTCACAATCTCAATCCCCAATCCATCAATGTCCAAGGCATTCCGACTTGCAAAATGCCGAATACGACCTTTGATCTGAGGCGGGCATCCAGTTTCGTTGGGGCAAAAGTGGTTTACTTCCCCCTCAGGCCGGATCAGCTCCGTACTACATTCTGGACAATGGGTAATGAACAGCACCGGGGACGAATTTGCAACACGCTTGTCTTTTAGGACATGGGTAATTTTCGGTATGATTTCCCCTCCTTTTTCAACTGCAACCACATCATCATAATGCAGCCCTAGACGCTCAATCTCATCTGCATTATGGACGGAGGCCCGTTTCACAGTTGTTCCTGCAAGTAACACCGGCTCCAGATTGGCCACCGGCGTAATTTTTCCAGTTCGCCCCACCTGATAATCCACCGAGAGTAGCTTGCTAATGGCACCCTCCGCCTTGTATTTATAGGCCATGGCCCATCGAGGAAACTTGGAAGTCGTTCCCAGTTCATCTCTCAGTCGTAATTCATTTACTTTAAGGACAATTCCATCAATTTCATATGGCAACTGGGTCCGACCTATTTCCCATTTGTCTAAATAGGTCCAAACTTCTGCCAGGGTTTTACAAACCGTATCAGAACCACTCAGTCTGAAGCCCCAGGTTTTCAGCAAGGCAAGCTGCTCGGCATCTGTTGCTGCAACTTCTTCCTCGGTCAACAAACTGTATGCGAAAAAAACAAGCGGGCGCTGAGCCACAATTGAGGAATCTTGCATTTTAAGCGTTCCGGCAGTTGTATTTCTGGGGTTCATAAAGGGAGACTCGCCTGCTGCCACCCGCTTTCTATTTAAAGCATAAAAATCTTCCACCATCATCAACACTTCTCCCCTAACTTCCAGGTTAGCAGGGTGCCCTTCTCCCATAAGCCTCAAGGGAACGGTCCGAATGGTACGCGCATTGGCGGTGATTTCATCCCCCTTGACGCCATCTCCACGGGTTACCGCTCGCACCAACAATCCATTTTCATAATGCAGGCTTAAAGAAACCCCATCAAACTTATGTTCCAATAGGTAGGAAAAAGGCGTTCCTCCTGTGAGCTTAGCCACAGACTGGTCAAAGTCTTCCAGGTCCTCACGGGAATAACTGTTACCTAGGCTAAGCATGGGCCGAATATGAGTGAAGTTGGGAAACTCCTTGCTCAGCTCCCCTCCTACCCTCAAAGTGGGAGAATCTGGCTGTTGCAATTCCGGGTGTTTTGCTTCCAGGGCTTCCAACTCTTGCAGGAGCTGATCAAACTCAAAATCTGAAATTATGGGGTCCGCCAGCACGTAATACCGATAGTTGTGCTGTTTGAGGGTTTCTGTTAGTTCCTGAATGCGTGCTTGTGGAGACATGGGCCTTTGTGGTCGAATATGATGGCCTCAAAGATGCGGATTTAGGGGAAGATGGACAACTTTCGAGGGAAACTGGCTTGATGTGAGCCTCTATTGATCTTTTGGCCCCTTCACCAATCCATGACAACCATTTCCACATCCAACCTATTAAATAGCATCTATGCGACCTTCTCTTCAACAATTAATTTCAAATGGTGGGTAGTCAATAACTTATTTAACTCTTCGATAAAACCTTGTCTTCTTTCTCGATATTGGTTTGCTTCGACACCTTCAGATTGAAATGATTTATGAAGGGCCAACAAATCATCTAACTTGATAATTTCTTCTATCAATTCACTTATTTGAATTGCTCTACTCTTTACTTCTCCAAATTCAATGTCCTTCATAGGGAAAAATCTTTATGATTAATTTGAATGTAGCCTCGTTTAAAACGATTGCCAGCCCTATTTTTACGAGTGTTTGAGAACTGATTGTCCCAATATATTAGTATTCCTTGTGACAAACCATGTTTTACGTGGTTTTTTGGATACACCGATACTATATACGCATCCAACCCATAATCTTGTTTGGCTGATTTTCGGAATTTATTCTCAATTAGCTCCTCATTCTTTTTATGATTGGAGTATGCTTCAAAGTATTATGGGAATGATGGTTACGAAGCCGGCAATGCTGGCTGGTATGAGTGCAATCAATGTCAATTTTCGGTTTGCATCGAAATAATGCTCCAGTTTTAGAAGTATCAATGAGATAAGCAAGCTGATAAAAAAGGCAGACGATATCATTGCTGGTACCAATGGAGGGAAAAGATTGGTGATCTGATAGACATCAATCCCCTCCTTTGGAATGCCCTGAATGACAAGCCCCAAAGACGTGATAGAAATATACGATAGAACCGCAATGATTAACATCCAACCCAACTTTTCTCTTAGCCAAAAGAAAACGGCTCCTGTGGTAACCATGGTCAGTGAAATAGCAACTTCAGCTACCGAAATACTCCAATTGTCAAATCCTTCTCTGTAGGCAACCTGAAAAAGACCAAATTTACTGTACCAATAATAGGTGGTGAAAAGCAGGAAAAACAAGGTGACGAGGTTTAGGAATCTAGCTTTATTGGGAATATTTCCCTGCAAGGGATTTACAGAACTGAGCAGCCTAGCGGGTAAATCAGGTAACCTGAAATCAAGTTCGAAAAAGAAGGATTCCTCCTTTTTCCTTTTTTCTTCCATTTCAGCTTTAACTTCTCTTGTTAATGAGGCTAATTCCTCCTGGTCCAATTTTCGTTCTTCTAGCGCAACTTCAGCAGCCTCTACGGCCTCAGGTTTATAATCAAAAGGATTTTCTAACACCCGAAGCAAATTCCTCAGAGGCATTTTGCGGTACTTGTCTAGTAGCGGATTCATAGCTCACAATATGAGTGACAGCAATGAGCAACTGTATTACTCATCCTTTATTGCTTTCCAAGTCTTGTACACGGGCATTTGTTTAGGTCGATCCACTGGCACTTCACGCAAAGGCTCACAAGGCTTTAAGGTAGCGTGCAGCTCTGCAGGCAGCGCCTGATAAAGGGCTGTGCCTTTGGTTTTCCATTCGATCATCTCTTGGGAAAGGTCCCTGATGATTCTCGCAGGATTCCCTGCAACCAATTTCCCTGCGGGAATCTCTGTTTTTGCTTTTACAAAGCTCAACGCACCCACAATGCTGTTTTCTCCTATGACGGCTTCGTCCATGATCACAGCGTTCATCCCGATCAGTACATTTCGCCCCAACTTAGCCCCATGAATAATGGCCCCATGCCCCACATGTGCCCCTTCTGCCAGGGTTACGGTCACTCCGGGAAACATATGAATGGTACAATTTTCCTGAACATTGCAGCCAGCGGCAATTTGGATTGCCCCCCAATCTCCGCGAATGGCCGCTCCAGGACCGATGTAAACTTTTGCGCCGATGATGACATTGCCCGTAACCACTGCCTGTGGGTGGACATAGGCCGATTCATCAACGACCGGTTTGTACCCGTTGAATTCGTAAATCATTTAAAGAAACTTTCAATGTCATGAATGCAGGAAGGCATGCTGAACACCACCACATGGTCATCTTCCTTGATATGGAAATCACCTGATGCAATGTGGGCTTTGTTATTCCGAATGATTCCCCCGATAACTGCTCTCCGTGGAAAGCCTTTCAGGTCCTTTATTTTATTTTGGGTAATGCGCGAATCCTTTTGCACCACAAATTCCAGCACCTCAGAGTCAACCGCGTGCAAGCTGGTCAGGGCAGCCACATGCCCCTCCCGAACATAACGGAAAATATTGTTGACCGTAATGAGCTTTTTATTGATGAGGGTGTCAATGCCGATGTTTTGAGAAAGACTGATGTAGTCCACATTCTCCACCAGGGCAATGGTTCGCTTGACCCCGCGACTTTTGGCCACCAGGCATGAAATGATGTTGGTTTCTGAGTCTCCGGTCAGCGCGATAAAGGCATCCATTCCTGATAAGCCTTCTTCTTCCAGCAATTCTACGTTGTTACCGTCTCCGTGGATCACCAACGTATCAGGCAACTCATTTGCCAAGTCATAGCATTTATTTCGATCTTGCTCCACCAACTTTACTTGGTATCGACTGGAGACTTTTTGGGCAAATAACCGTGCGATCAGACCTCCTCCTAAGATCATAATGTTGCGAATCTCAAACTTGGTCTTACCGGTGAGCTTTCGAATATCTCCAATCCGTTCTGGATGGCTGATGAAATACACGTGGTCACCTGAATGAAATACCGTGTCCCCTCTCGGAATAATGGTTTCATTTTTTCGCTGGATAGCCACCACCGTAAAAGCAAATCCTTTTATGATCTGAGTTGCTTGAATGATATTCTTGCCCACCAATGGAGCGTGCTCTTCCAATAGCACTCCTGTAAGGTTCAGTCTCCCATCCCCAAATTCAAAAGAATCCGTGAGATTGGACCGCTTGATGAGCCTACAAATCTCATCTGCGGCCAGATCTTCGGGAAATACCATGTTGTCAATTCCCAGCTGCTGAAGGTCCAGTTTTTCTTTTTCTATTTGAAACTCTGGATTGGTGATACGGGCAATGGTGCGTTTTGCCCCCAGGTGCTTTCCGATGATCGCTGTCGTAATGTTGACCTCCTCCTGGGAAGTGGCAGCCACCAACAAATCTGCATTCCTGATTCCGGCCTCCTCCATCATCTGGATGGAAATAACATTTCCCCTCATGGTGCCCACGTCAATATGGCTTTCAGCGTGTGCAAGTGCCTCTTCATCCCTATCCATTAGGATAATGTCATGGTCCTCATCGGCCAACATTTTGGCCAGTTGATAGCCAACTTCACCGGCTCCGGCGATAATAATTCGCATACAATTGATTCAGAATTGGTATGGACACGAAGCTACACATTCCCCTATGAGGAGGCAAGAGAGCAATTATAGGAATTTTTTCATATTTGCCCGAAATGCGAAAAACTACTTTATTTGCGCATATGCCTGAACTGAAGGAAAATGCCGGCTTGAAAGAAAAGCTGATATCCCTCTTCCGTCAAAAGTTTAAATTCGCCCTTTCATCAGGGGTAGCCACTCTGGTGGATTATGGGATCTTTTTTGTTGCTCAAAATTATATTGTGGTTGGGAATGCCCAGTTACTTGGTCAAGGATGTGGCATGCTGCTAAACTTCTTTCTTCAGAAGACCTTTGTCTTTGATTTAAAACGAAAACTAGGGAGCGCATTTTTAATAGCAATGTTGGTTTCGGGCGGGGGGCTGTTAATTGGCAAGTATTTAATTGAATTTCTAGTAAGGTTCACCTTTTTTCAGGAGCACTTGATCATTGCGAAATTACTTATCACGGGCATGATTTTCTTTTACAACTTCTACCTCAAGCGATTTGCCTTCGAAAAGAAACTTCACATCTTCGATAAAGATTGATCCAGGTCGCAGTGTTCCTGTTTTATTTTTCTGTTTATACGCACTACTTGGAATTACTATCTGTCCTGACTACGGTATCTCCTGGGATGAGAACGTTCAACGGAGGCATGGACTGGTTTCTGCAGACTACGTTAACGAGCAGTTTGGTAATTTTTTAGGTCTGGAAGAAAAATTAGTGCCCGAAGAAAGCTTGAATACCTATCATCAGCCCTATTATGGTATTCTGTTCTCGATTACCGGATTTTTTTTAGAACAAATCTTTGACTACGAACACAACGGGGATCAGTTTTTGATCCGTCATTACCTGAGCTTTGCCTTGTTTTTCTTGGGTATGTGTGCCCTATATCAGATAGGGTGCTGGCGCTTTAAGGACTGGAAACTCGCGTTGCTTGGGGTTTTATTAGTGGTGCTAAGTCCGAGGCTATTTGGAAATTCATTTTACAACCCTAAAGATATTCCTTTGCTCGCATGGTTTATCATCAGCACTTGGACCATGCTCCGAATGCTCAATACTGGACGTGTTTATTGGGTTTTGTTGCACGGAATTGCTACAGCAGCTGTGATCAATACCCGAGTTTTAGGTACCCTGATTTTCGCTGCTACCATAGCCTTATGTATCATTGATTTGATTAAGGACCATAATCAACTACCCAGGAAAATCTTGATGCTGGTGGGATACGTAGTAGTGGCTAGTGGGTTTACCGTATTCTTCTGGCCTTATTTATGGGAAGCTCCACTTGAGAACTTTATCTACTGCTTTGAAGTAATGAGCAAGTTTCCTCAGGTACTATATCCCCATTACTTAGGGGATTTCTTCCCTTCTACACAGGTCCCTTGGCATTATGTTCCTGTCTGGATACTCATTACCACCCCAATCATTACCTCCCTTCTCGCAATATTTGGCGGGGGGCTAACCATTCACAGGTTGATCAAAAATAACATTTTTATCTACCGAACACCGAAGGAACAAGCTGACCTGATGTTTCTTGGATTAGCATGCCTGCCAATTTTAGCAGTGATTGGGCTAGATTCTAACCTTTATGATGGCTGGCGCCAAATGTACTTTGTATTTCCCTTTTGGGCACTCCTTGCCGTCAGAGCGGTAAAATATTTCCAAAAATGGCATATGACCAGGTTAATTGTAGCCGGGCTCCTCACAGTTCAATTGACCTACACTGCCTTCCAAATGGCAGAAATGCACCCTCATCAAAATGTCTACTTCAGTGCCCTGGCAGGGACGAACCCCACAGATAATTTTGACGGAGATTACTGGGGGCTTTGTTATAAGCAGCTTCTCGAAACGCTAGCAGAGATAAACCAACGGGAAAAGGGACCTATCCCAGTTCGAGCAAAGTTTACTCCTGGACCTGCACTTCACAATCTCGGGGCCCTACCCCACGAGATAAAGATGAAGTTTACTTACAACTTTGATAAAGAACCCCCTTATTACTACCTGACTAATTTCAGAACACCGGAAGTGCTCTATGCATTTCAAGAAGGAAAACCTCCCTTTGACAAAGGAGTTTACATACTGAAAATTCAGGGTAACCCTATTGGAGGAATTTTTTGGATAGAATCGGGAAAAGTGGCTGACTGAGGGTAATCAACCTTTAGAATAATTCGCCTTCATCAATTCATCCGTGGGATTCACTTTTTGGAGATTTCGACTAACCAGACAAATGTGATCGGTACAGATAAGCAGTGCCTTTGCCAGCTTTATGCCCATGACTCCTCCAGCACCAAGAATGGTTTACAAGTGGTGCAATAAGATATTTATACCAAATTGAGTTCTATCCGTCGTATTTACATGAAAGGTTTCGCCCCACTGGGGCTTA